>QMLL01000515.1 GCA_003646715.1 Deltaproteobacteria bacterium | reverse complement strand
CGTGATATTTCTCGGGTAGTGGCCTGAGGCTTTTAGTGAGAAGCTGAAAATTCTTAACCAGTATTGTCAATTCACCTGTCTTTGTTCGGAACCCTTCACCTTCAACACCTATGATATCGCCAATATCAAGTTTTTTAACAAGCTTGAAAAGGTCATTCCCGAGGATATCTTTCCTAAAATAAATCTGGATTTTACCTTTTTCGTCCTGGATATGGGCGAAAATGGATTTCCCGAAGGAGCGAAGAGCCATGATACGACCGGCAACTGATAAGAAAGGTTTTTCTTTTTCCAACTCTTCGTTACTCTTCTCGATATATTCTTTAATGATCTCGGAGATACGGTGTCTTGGTTTGAATGTATTGGAATAAGGATTGACGCCTAGTTTTCGAAGTTCTTCCAGTTTTTTTAGCCGTTGTTCAATTATCCTGTTGATGTCCTGCGATGTCTGTACTTTCTCTTCCATTTTCACTCTCACCTGCAAGTTTTGTATCAGAGGATCAAACTTTTCCTGCTGCTTTGATATGGTGAGTGAAAGCTAGAACAAAAGGTAAAATCAGTCAAGGTTAAACTCGCTAGGCCTCGTTTATGTAAATATGTGTTGAGAGAATTGAAATACTGGAGTTTTGTTGATATTCTGTAACCAGAAATTCGCTGGGAAGATTTTGAACATTAGAAAGCATTGGGAGAAAAGGATGAAAATAAAGGTGATAATAGAAAAAGGGGAAGACGGATATTTTGTTGCGCGATGCCCATCGCTAAAGAGTTGTTGGAGCCAGGGGAGAACAGAAGAGGAAGCACTGGAAAATATTAAAGAAGCGATACAATTATATTTAGAACCTGATGAGGATCTGGTAGAGAATAGTAACCAGAAGATCTTTGAGTTAGCTGTATGAAACTTCCACTTTTGTCAGGTCGGGAAGTCCTAGCGGCATTAAAGCGCTTGGGCTTCAAGGAAATTCATAGAAAGGGTAGTCATGTAAAAATGAAGCATCCGGACGGTAGAAAAATTGTTTTTCCTTTGCTATCGGTGCTTAATAATCGCTAAAATAATCCGTCTTCTGATTTAAAAAAACATGCTAACAATCCTGCCAGGGCAGGAATCCATCGGTATAGAGCGATTCTTCTGACCAAACGACTCTAGTAACAGTCATCTATTGTCATGACCCCAGGATGGTACCAGGACAATTTATAGGTTGCCAATGTGGCTTTTTCTACCAGCACCGGTTGTTATTCCCGCGAAAGTGATGACCGAGCTCGGCTTGGCGGGAATCCAAGTTCGCCTCCGAGAAAGGATATATCATTTTATTAATACGGAATTCTCTACTCCTGGCTTTTCCCAAAGTTTAAAGCAAATTTGAATATCGGTACCTCAGACCCATTAGAAGTCGCTTCATCAGCCAGATCCTGGCCATCTACGTCTCCGTCTTGATCAAAGTCACCTTCGTAACGCACCATGAGTGAAAAGTTAATGTTAGGAGTTACCGCTCCTTTGGATACGGTAACAGTGGTTGCTTCGTCACAAACGGAAATATTTTTTCCATCAAAAACCTGGTCAATGTATCCAGGAGCTATATTTTCAGCATATGTTCTTACTATGTAGTCATCTCCTACTGGAATGTTGCATATCCTGTAATTTCCATTTCCGTCTGTATTGGCACTGCCGAGGAGTTTTCCTTCGCATGTATTGGTGTTGAAATCACTCATAACCTGGATTGCTATACCAGTGATCGGTGTGCCGGATCTATTTGTTACCTTCCCTGAGATCCCGCCGGCGGGTTCAAGGTTAAAGTCAATGTTCCCCGTAGTGTGTCCTGGCATGACATTCACGCCAGAGGCTTCGTTACACAGGGTCGGTGGTTCGTGTTCGTACCATGTGTCACGATAAGCCGGGCATGTATCGATGTTTTCTATATGAGCCCATAGGTAGTAAGTACCAGCACTGATTTCACCAATTGTGTAATGTCCCTCTTCATCGGTTTCAGCGCTGGTAACAAAGCTATCCCAGCATTTACCCAGGTAAGCACTTACGATTACTCCTTCAATGGGATTTAGTGTATCATCTAATACCCTTCCCTGGATAGATCCGGATCGAACCAGGGTTATATCATGCAGGATAGTGTCACCGTTTTGAACGGTTATGTTGACTGGTTCGGGGGAAGCCAGCCCAAGTATGCATTGATACTTGAGGTTTTCGCCATCAATCCCTATGTTCCATGTACCGGCAAGGACTCCCATGCAGTATTTCCCGTTTGAGTCAGCCGAAACATGTGTGTTATAAAAAGTTCCATTTATAAAAGCCTGTCCTTGAACGATTTCATCTCCGGTAACAGGGCTTCCTCCTGGGCCCTTTACAGTTCCATGTATTAGAGCAGTGTACGGGGGAAAGTAGGCGTCCAGATTTTCGATGTTGCCTCCATTGACTTCCACTGGTGAAAAAGCCTCACCCTTAGCCACATATCCCTTTTCATGAAGACCGGATACCTCGATTTCCCATTTTCCCGGAAGCGCTGGCAACGTAAATGATCCATCTTTTCCTGCTAGAACGGTTGCTTCGTAGTTGCCATCTGCAGTCTCGCATTCCCCTTCTATTTGAACTCCACCTATGCCCGCAAGAGTACTGGCGTCTCTTATTGTTCCGCTGATGCTCCTGGTTGGTTTGTAAAGGGTAAGATCTATATCGG
>QMLL01000514.1 GCA_003646715.1 Deltaproteobacteria bacterium | reverse complement strand
ATGAATATTTGCGTTATCTTACACCTTTTAGGCCGGTAGAGAGGACAATAAAGTATCTTAAGGATCTTGCTTCGAAAGATTATGAAAACATTTTAGTTGTAGTACATGATGATGGAGAGAAGTATGGGGTTTGGCCTGGTACTTATGAGTGGGTGCATGGGAAAAAGTGGCTTGATGAGTTCTTTGATACTATATTGTCGTGCGAAGAAGTAATTGTTACTACGTATTCTGAATATATGGAAAAATATCCCCCCTCAGGTATAGTATACCTTCCCACGACATCTTACTTTGAAATGTCCGAATGGTCTTTGCCTGCTACACAGGCAAAAATGTTTGTGGAGTTTGTAAATACGCTGAAAGAAAGTGGCATCTTTAGCAAATATCGCGTCTTTGTGAAGGGGGGAATATGGAAAAACTTCTTTTATAAGTATCCAGAGTCAAATTATATGCACAAAAGGATGCTATTTTTGAGCAGACTTACAAGGAGATCCCTTAAGGCAAAAATGTATGTTCTTAGGGCCCAGTGTAATGATGCTTATTGGCATGGAGTCTTTGGTGGTGTTTATCTTCCCCATCTGAGAGAGGCCATATGGAGGAATCTTATAATGGCACACAATATTGTTGCAAAGGGAATGATGCACGTTAAGGATATTGATATGGATGGTGAGGCCGAAATACTTTATGAGGCGCCAAATTATTTTATAACCTTAAAACCCCATTACGGTGGGAGTGTTGTAGAACTATCCTCAAGAGAAAAGATTTATAATTATGTAGATGTCATTGCAAGGAGATATGAGCACTATCATGATATACTAGAAGCTGCAGTTCCTCAAGAGGAAGGAGGAGGTGTAGAGAGCATTCATGAATTGAAAAAAGAAATCCCTCCCGAAATAAAAAAGGAACTATTTTATGACACCCGCTTGCGCTATATGTTCCAGGATCATATACTACCGAAAGAAAGCACTATCGAGGACTTCTATGCGTCAAGAATAAAGGAACCTATAGAACTTTATAAGTTAAAATATGAGATCGCAAAACTTCGTCATAGATATGTCGATTTAAGGTTTTACTCCAAAATAATTAAAGTCTCCAAGACTTTTGAGCTCCTAAGGGACACTGTTATTGTAACATACAAAGTAACATCCCCAAAAGACACTTTCTTCGGCGTGGAGTTGAATGTAGGCGTGCATGCGAAGAAAGAAAAACTTAATCAACTAGAGAATGTATCGTCGTTTGAAATAACCGATGATGTTTTTGGGAAAATACAAATTGAAAGTACTGACGACGTTATCTTGTGGAAATATCCTATAAAAACGCTTTCTCAGTCCGAGTCTGGTTGGGATTTCATACAGCAAGGAGCATCTTATACAATGTTGTACCCTCTTAGAGAAGGTGAAGAAAAGATTTTTAGAATCTATGTTAGAGAAATATGAACAGTAAACTAGGCATTTATCATGCGAGGCAAATCTACTACGAAACAAAGATAAGGTCAATGGTGATTTAGATGGGCGTTAAAAAGACTTTTATGAAGTACACGTCAATACTATATCTTCTATCAATTACAATCATTTACACCTTTATTGCTACGGCAATCTCTATTAACGAATGGTTTAGGTGGACAAAAAACGCACTAAGCGATTTGGGAAGCCCCTATGCTCAGTATCCTTGGGTATTTAATATTGGGTTGATAGTGGGAGGCATTTTAGGAGTACCCTTTATGGTATCATTAACTATATACTTTAAAGGAAAAATTACAAAGATTGGAGCAGTTTTGGGAGCAATCTCTCTAATGTTTCTTATCCTAATAGGTATGTTTCCAGAAGGCACAACACTTCATGAACCAGTTTCATATCTTTTCTTCCTGACAATGTTTGTTGCTATTTTAGCAATGGGATATGGGTTCATATTTGAAGGACATACAAAAAGAGGAATATTTGGCGTTATATTGTCAACATTTTCGTTCTTTTTGGCAATGGGAAACCAGTATTGGTCTATAGCTATTAAAGAGATTATTGGTGCGCTTGGGATGACAATTTGGTTTACATATCTTTCATATTGTCTACTAAAAAATGAGTCTGCGCATTATTAGCTCTTTTCTATTGAATTTTTTTAGCATGCTAGCTGAAAACACAGATAGAAAATGTGTTTTTAATGATTTTTGATATAATGAACTTTGTTCTTAGTTTTGAGGTGATGTACTTGCGAGCCAACGTTATCATAAAAGGAACTTTGGTAGGGAAATATACAGTAGAAATTGAAGCAGGAGATCACAGAATCTATTTTGATCTTCCACAAGAAAAGGGTGGTGACGGCAAGGGACCGACACCCATTCATGGGTTGTTGGCTTCAATTGCAGGTTGTATAGGCATTATAGGTCGAACAATTTCTGAGAGATTAGGAATTACTATAGAAAGCATGGAAATTACTGTGAAGGGTTGGTATGATCCCGCTGCGATCGTAAATCCAAACATTGAGGCAACGGTGAATGATATAGAAGTAATGGTAAAAGTAAAATCTCCAGAATCGGAAGAAAAAATTAGGGAATTTATAAAAGAGGTAGAAAGAGCGTGTTTTGTGGTTCAGAGCCTTGTAAAAGAACGTCCAGTAAAAGTCTTTGTGGAAAAGATTTAGTCACTTCTTTTTAGTTCTAATATTATATTCATTATTTCTTCGTAGAGTTTGT
>QMLL01000513.1 GCA_003646715.1 Deltaproteobacteria bacterium | reverse complement strand
TCGGGATGATAGGGAGGCAGTAACTTCGCCTGAAAAGATACGTCTTTAGGAAACCATTGTAGGTGTTTCCCATCGCGTTTCGGTGATTCAATCGGGTAGGCAAAAATTCTTATTTGGATCCCAAAAAAAACCACATAAAAATATCAAAAAAATTTTTCTCGTTACACCCCAAATTTCAGCCCAACCCATATTACATAATAGTTCCAATACGTTATCATCACCCAACTTTCTGCTATGCCTGCAAATCCTGTAACCTTTTCGGAACCTTTGGTGTGTTATAAGAAAAATACTTGCATGGGAGAGATGAAGGAGGGGGATCAAGTCCACGATCAACCCCCAGATTAGCTAGGACTATACAATAGACGGCTTTTCAAAAGACAAGGCACTCATAATTTATTTTAGTCCTGCAGGAGGCAGCAGCATGAAGACAGAAGCGAAAAAGATCTTTACAAAGTGGGGTAGGCGCCCATTTACAAGGATCGTCGTAGTGTTGGTATTTACGCTTTTTTTCTTAGCGATATCTTTTCTTCCGTGGTTTGGGTTAATGGAAGCTCTATCTGATTTCACTAAACGAGATCTTATAGACGCTATACTAGAGAGAAAGACCTTTACAGAAGAACAGCTTGACGAAATGGATTTAAACAATGACGGGAAAGTAGACGTTGCGGACCTGGTGAACTATTCAAGACCTGTGGCAGACTTCGACAGATTGACATCTCAGGTTACTGAAGGCTCTGTCCAGATTATAGTGAAAGTAAATTTTACTTCTCCCATGACTGGCGTCTTGGAATATACGGTGTCTGGGACAGCTGTACCGGGCGACGACTACGAGTCCTTAAGTGGAACTGTTGACGTTAACGGTGACACTGTAGATATTCCTATTAACATTATTGATGATGCTGAGATTGAGGACACGGAATCAATCATAATAACCATTCATTACGAGGACGAAACCGGATTGAAGTATCTCCCGGGAGCATTCACACAGCACACTGTTTATATAGTAGATAATGACGCTATATGGGCTGGAACCATGCAAAGCAACGATACGGCCGTGCACATTGCTATGAAGATCGTACAAACACTCTCTGGGCCAACTATTTCATTGTACACTGACGGCCATGGCGTTATCCCCTTAAACGACGGTTCAAACGAATGGCCTGCCACTGAAACTGGTCTTTCAAATTCGTTTTTCCACGCATTGATTGAAGCCATTCCTGTTAATGAATCTTCTACTCTAACAGGTGTAGCGTTCCAAAAGAATTTAGAATTCAATGCTGATGAGAACATAGAGGGCCAGTCGGTTAATCCATCCGAGTCCATCGTGGGTGTTGTAACCGAAACTCTCCTATGTCCATCTTCGCCTCAGTTCAACCGAGTGACCCAAGGAAAGTTCAGCTTGCGAAAAGAAGCTCCTGGGGTCACGCCTGAGGAGATTAACCTAGAACCAGTGAATGGTGAGGGATGATCGTTTTTTGAGTTGTGAACCATTTGCGAGAGGATAGCTTGCCATGAAAGCGAAATTCTTTCTAAGCATACTAGATAATACCAAAATCAGGGCTTCTATTATTCTTGCTCTTGTTTTCTGTTTAGGTGCTCACACGTGTGTATATGCTCAAGATAGTCAAGAAACTTCGTGGGGTAACTTCCAGAATATACTCAAACTCCCGCCCGGCACAAATCGGGGTTCCATCGCCTTTTTCAGTGGGCATGTTTCAACAGTTTCATCAGCGCCGCAGGGAGGCGGTTTTAAGCTATTGAGGTCTTCTTTTGGACAAACAGTCGCCCAAAGAATTCCGTATCCAAATTTCCAGACCGAAGCCCTCACTCGTGCAGAAAAGATGCTTTATTACGAAAAGGCTGATGAATCCGGCCCATACGCAAAAGAGGACGCCGCATTCAGATATAAGGTAAAGCTGTACGGAGAAGTAGAGGTAGGTGAAGATGATTATAGAGTCACTGCTCTTTTTGAAGACATGGGTGACTACTGGACAAATGACCAAAGAAACCGTGCTCAAGACGCCGTCGAAGAAATTCTCAAGGTCCTTAGATATGATCCACTCAATAAAGAACTGAGAAATACCCTCCTAGACATATATTATGACATTGCCACGGCCGAGTTGATCTTGATCTCGGAAAAACTTGTAGAATTGGAAAAAGTCAGGATGGGAATAGGCTATGCGCCCTCACCAGGGGAATTCTTGATCGACGAACAAATACGGAGGTTGGATGAGATTTTGCCTCTTTATGACAATGCGGTCAAACCTTACTTTGAGTTGTTGAGTGACAACTTAGGAGTTTGCATGGCCGAGGTGGATCCTTCTGCAGCAGCCCAAGGAATACGTTTTGGCTATTATATGTTCTGTGCTGAAGTACCAAACCGTTCCCTCTATGCAGGCTATCGTGAAAGCGGGGGTGATCTTGTACCAGTGGTGGATGATGATGCCGACGGAGAACCCGATATTCTGTTTGAGGGTTTCAAGGATCTGGTACTTATCTTCAAGATTCAAAAAGGAGCGGCTGAGGCAGCCGCCGAACTTGCAAGGTTATATGCTCTCCGCGGTGCAAAAGGTGATGCTGACGAAGCACGTTCACTCATTGGCGAGGCACAGCGGAAGTTTTATACGGACGGCCTTATCCTGAACGGACTTTTTACTTCTGAGCAGTTGCAGAATATTGACCCG
>QMLL01000512.1 GCA_003646715.1 Deltaproteobacteria bacterium | reverse complement strand
CGGGATAAAGATATGTTGATGATTTTCGCGAAGGCATTTTATGTGAGAGTTCACATTTCCCAGCATTTCTCCGTTTCTGTGGCGTCTCTGGAAATCAGGATTCACAAAAACAAGTTTCTCATAGATTCTCTTCTTCAAGACAGGTGGGATACTTTTGCTCTGGAGTCTAATCTTTGATCCCAGGCTGATAGTCAACGTATTTTGACGTGGCACGTTAATCCCTCGCAGAGTAAGATATAGTTTTAATGTACTTGAAGTTTCCTGTGACTTTTCATCATTGACCGGTGACTGACCTTGAAATTTGAAAAAGCAGATCTTGACTTGAGGAGGAGCAATATACAGGCCAAATAAGGGAGAAATGGATGTATATTACCCTTCGTGTATCTAGTAAGTGCTTGTTTTTGCGGGAATTCTCAAATCAGCAATTAAGGAGAAATTGTATCGAATAGATGCAAGACAGGATGTTCTTGGCGCTAAGAATAGGTGTTAAGCAATCAAAAGACCGTGCAGGGATGGCAGGGATATTGACATCATATTTCTTTTTTTTGACAAATTCAAACCGGGAGCAGCTATCATCACGATAATCGGAATAACAAAAGATGAAACCCAAGAAAAAATGGTAACTGCGATCAATAATGCTGGATTCCTGCCTGCGCAGGAATGACGGAAGGATAATGCAGAAATGATAGAGGGACAGCATCAAGGTCTTTCCTGCGGAAGTCATGACCGAACTCGGCTTGGCGGGAAGCCAAGCTACTAGGTTAAAATGCGAACTTCACGTTGAATCTCACGTCACTGGTTGAAAGGGGAGTTTCATACAAAATTAACAGATGGCTTAACAGGGAAACGATGGACACACAGAAAGAAAGGCAGGTGAATTACCCGGAAGGGTTATCCACCTGCCGGAAAAGGCTAGTAGTTGTAAACGAAACTTACTTCGTATCTTCTAACTTCGCAGTTGAGAGGAAAAACTGAAACAACGGCTTTCATCTTCTCATCAAGACCATACTTGATTGCCTTTTCTCGTGGGATCTTCAGATCCACAAGTTGAGCAGGGACTTCACTAATTACCTTTCCTTCTTCATCATAAAGAGTAAGAATCGGTTTTGCGTCTATATCTCCGTAAGGAGTATCAATAACGTTCCGAAGGACGATGACATACCCCTTGTCTATCTTTCTCACTATTTCGTTTTTTTCTACGGCTGTCTGCAGGTTGGCCACGAAAAATTTCTGTATCTCTTCCTTGCTGGTAAGGAGGCATTTATCTTCCACCATATCGAGTTCACTGGTGGACAGAGGCTTAATCTCCTTGGCGTAGGGGTCCTGTTGAGCCAAAGCTTTCTGCAGGAATTCTATCTTTGCATCCTTTTTCCTGCGACGCTTGGTGCCAAGATCAATCAGTACGTCCGGCTCTTCCGATTCCGAAGATTTTTTGCTCTCTTCGACCCTGGCCATTTCAGATATGACAACCTCGCCAGAGGAAACTACCTCACGGATCGATACCACGCTAGTCTTGTCAACTCCTGCAACACCACCCGGCATTGGGAACTTTATTTCACCATTTTCTTCCCAACAATACGGAGTGACTATTTTTCTATTATCAGCCAGGGTAATTTCCAGCTGGCCAGCCCATAGCAACGGAACAGATCCAAGAAAAATCAGGGCTGCCACAAGCAAAATGCCTAGGCGTCTAGCTACTAGCATGATATCCTCCTGTCTACAGACAAAGATTCAATTTCCTTTACCGAATACTCCCTTTTACCCTCCGGTCTTCCTACAGAAGACGCTAACATTCTACTTATAACAAAAATCAGAAAGAAGAATCAAATATAACTTTTAGAATCCTTCCAAAAGATTTTTTTGACGAATTTTCCAATAATCCCTAGAATCAAAATAAGGCGTAGGTAGCAAGTTGTCAGTAGCAGTACTATTGATACAGAGCATTGAACGGAGCGAGGCCTTAGTCATTGAAAATAGCCAAAATGGAAAAAAAGATAAACCAGGACATTGATCCGGAATTACTAAACAAATTCTACCTGACTGCCAAGCGGTTTAGCAGGACTCTGGACCTGGAAAGCCTCAAGAAAGAAGTGCTCAGGAGCCTCAAGGAACTGGAACCGGTATCGGCCGGATCACTGTGGTTTACCGAGAATGGAAAAATCAGATGTGTGGAATCGTTCGGCAAAGCTGCAAATAAAATCAGGGGACGTACTCTCAATCTGAACGAAGGGATTGTAGGATGGGTAGTCAGTAACAAAGTATATACTATAGCCGAGAGTTACAAGGATGGTAGACATGCTTCTTACGTCGAGGAAGAGGTTGGCTACAAATCCAAGACCATTCTCTGTTTTCCTCTTATCGTCGGGAGAAAGTGCTTCGGTGCCGTACAAATAATAGATAGCAGGCATTCCGAAGAAGAACTAAGAGTCGACAAAAAGTACTTGAACCTGCTCCAGGAAATCGTTGATATCGCTTCCATTGCGCTGAGTAACGCCATAAATTACAACGCGCTCGTAGAAGATAACGTAGAAAAAGAAAAACAAAACGAATTATTAAAACAGCGCCTGAGCCTTTTTGAAAGACCCGAAAACATAATCGGTGAAAGCAAGGCGCTTCAGCAAATCTTCTACCTAGTAAATAAATACGCTCCTTCCCCATACAATGTACTAATTTACGGAGAAAGTG
>QMLL01000511.1 GCA_003646715.1 Deltaproteobacteria bacterium | reverse complement strand
CTCTAAGAAAAAAGAAAGGCAAGCTGCGAACATATGTCTATGCTGAGGGAAGCGAGTACGAAGAGCCGCCTAATCACCATGTGTCAGAACAAAGCTCAGCCGTTGACAAAGCAGGAATAGATCGTGTTGTCGAATACGAGAGGTACAGAGGACGTATAGCTAAGGTAATGCCACATGAACACCCCGGTTATGATATTGAGTCAAGAGATGAAAGTGGAGAAGTGGTGAGATATATTGAGGTTAAATCTCTATCAGGTGACTGGGGGGCGAGCGGTGCTGCTCTCACAAAGACCCAATTTGAAAAGGGCATAGAGTTTGGCGATCGGTACTGGCTTTACGTCGTAGAACGAGCACAACAGGACAACTACAAGATACACCCTATCCAGAATCCCGCGCAGCGAGTCAATGAATTCATCTATGACGATGGCTGGAAAAATGTGGCTAGTACCGACACTGAATCACAAAATGACAAAGAAAAGAACAAGAAATGAATCGATGGGTTTGCTAATTACCTAGTAGCAATAGAGGTGGTCCAAAGGTCTGCTTAGAATTTATGTGTAGATGAAAAAAAATTAACCCAAAAGGTTAATTTTTTGATTGACAAAAGTCTTTCGCATGGATATTGTTTTTAAAAGCAGAAAACTTGAAAAGCTTTTCTTGGAAGAGAAGGCCCTTGTCCGTAAATGGGGACCGGAGCAAGCAGAGAAGATCAAGCTGCGTTTGACTCAACTCATTGCAGCCGAGAATCTCGAAACATTACGCACCTTACCCCAGATGCGGGCTCATGAACTATCGGGTAATCGTGCGGGCGAGATATCTTTAGATATTAAGCATCCCTACCGACTATTGGTCAAGCCAGATTATGAAAATCCTCCTCGCAAAGATGATGGGGGCCTTGATTGGAGGAAAATAACAAAAATTAAAATACTGGGAGTGGTGGATACCCATGGCTAAGGCAACGAAAAATGCTTTTAGGCCGAATTATGCAGTTCCCCCTGGAGAAACGCTAAGAGAGACCTTACAGTCTTTAGGCATGACTCAGACCGAGCTGGCCAAGCGGACAGGGCGCCCAAAAAAGACAATCAATGAGATTATAAAGGGAAAGGCTGCCATTACAGCTGACACAGCCTTACAGCTTGAAAGAGTCCTTGGGGTCCCAGCGTCTTTTTGGAACAACCTTGAGCGAAACTATCAGGAAACCCTGGCCCGTTTGAGAGAGGAGGATCAACTTCAATCCCAGATAAAGTGGCTCAAAAGGTTTCCAATTCCTGCACTCGTCAAAAAGGGCTGGATTCCAAAGATGTCATCTGACGTGGAAAAGATTCAGGCATTACTCAATTTCTTTGGGGTAGCGGGAATTAATGAATGGAAGAGCATGTGGGAGGGACCCGATGCGGCCTATCGCAAGTCCCTTGCATTCCAGAGTAACCCTGCCGCTGTTGCTGCCTGGCTTCGTAAAGGAGAGATAGAAGCTCAAAAAATCGAATGTAAGCCATTCAAGAAAAGCGCATTCCGTAAGGCGTTAATTAGAATTAAAGCTCTAACAGTGGAACCGCCTGAGGTATTTGAACCTGAAATGAGAAAACTCTGTGCAGAAGCTGGCGTTGCAGTAGTGTTTGTACCCGAGCTCCCAGGCACGCATCTATATGGCGCAACACGCTGGCTAAGGCCCACAAAGGCTTTAATCCAACTTAGCCTCCGGGGCAAAACCGATGATCACCTTTGGTTCACTTTCTTTCATGAAGCTGGCCATATTCTTCTGCATGAGAAGCGGGATGTTTTTATCGAAGCAAAAGGAGAAGGATGTGGTGCAATGGTGGGCGCTGGAAAGGAACAAGAAGCGAATCAATTTGCTCAAGAATTTCTCATTCCTTTCAGTGAATACCAGGCATTTCTCCAAAATAATGACTTGAGTCAAACAGCCATTAGACTGTTTGCTGAAAAACTTGGTATTGCTCCAGGGATTGTGGTTGGCAGGCTCCAGCACGATAAGGTAATTCCATATTCCACAGGCAATAGGTTGAAGAAACGTTTCAGGTTTAGAGAAGAAGCTTAATAAGAGCCAAACACTTATTTAATGAGAAATATAACAACTATCAAATATCAGGCAATAAGAGGAATGGAATGGCTAAGATTGAAATAACCAGAACAGAACTTGTCTGGCCAGGTAAATATAATGAGGATGGAACACTCAAGGAAGTGCCGCGGGTGAATTTACCCTTTCAAGTGATTGAAACCATAAATGAAAGCCGGGCCACACGGCAGGCAAAAATCGGAGGGCAGCAAATAGGCCTTTTCGATATATGGGAGGGGAAAGAAGGTGAGACCTTTGAAGAAGGATGGAAAAACAAGCTCATTTGGGGAGATAACCTCCTGGTGATGGGGTCGCTTTTAGAGAATTTCGCGGGGAAGATTGATCTGATTTATATAGATCCGCCATTTGCGACGGGGGCAGATTTCCGGGTTAAATTTAAAATTGCTGAAGATGGTATACGCATTGCGAAAATGGGCGAATTGCCTGATATTGAAAAGCTTGCCTCTGCAATAGAAGAAAAAGTCTACCGCGATACGTGGGGAAGAGGTCTTGCAAGTTATTTTGAAATGCTTTTTGATCGGCTTTGGTTAGCTCGTGATCTATTATCGGAACATGGTTCTATTTATTTGCATTTAGATCCGACGGTGTCTCACT
>QMLL01000510.1 GCA_003646715.1 Deltaproteobacteria bacterium | reverse complement strand
TCGTGAAGACCGGGCTTCATCCCAACTGGTTTACTATCATGGGCATGAGTATCGGACTCCTTGGAGCATGGTTTATTTCACAGCCTGGCTATTCCCAGCGACTTCTTGGCTCCCTGCTGTTTGTTTTCTGTATCATGGTAGATGGAGTGGACGGGGAAATAGCCCGTCTTACCCTGAAGGATTCAACCTTCGGCCACTACTTTGACATTGTAACGGACAACATAGTTCACGCAGCCATATTTGTGGCACTTCCCGTAAGTTTTTACAGAGAAACAGGAAATAACATCTACTTGAAATCGCTCTGGATTTTGCTGATCGGCGTTGCTTTTGCCGCTTTTTCCGCGTACTATTGTATATTCAGGGTAGAACACAGATACAACAAAAAGATACTTACGGTTTTTGATAAATTGGCGAGCAGAGATTTCGCTTACTTGATTGCCCTGCTCGCCCTGATAAATAAGCTTCAATGGTTTCTTTGGGGAGCCACCTTCGGCAGTTATCTTTTTGGAATTATTCTCTGGATATTGTATTTGCGATCTTCGTCCTTGACCAGGGGTTATAATAAGGTATAAACTCACGCCCTTGGCAACAATGAGTTATATATTAAACTAAAACCGCATACAGGTTATACTGAAACCGGGAATTGCGGAAAAAGAATAAGAGAGGATACAGGTTTCATATGAAGGTGCTATTTCTAAATCCCCCCGCTTATAAAAATTTCGACGGAGGCGCCGGTTCTCGTTACCAGGCAACCCGAGAAGTTTCATCATTCTGGTACCCCACGTGGCTCTGTTATTCCGCAGGTCTTGTTAAAGAAAGCAGAGTTCTGGATGCTCCCGCGGACCACCTTGGACTGGAAGACGTGGTTGAAATCGCAAAAGATTATGATGCAATCGTCATCTATACCAGCACTCCGTCATTCAAGAAAGACGTAGAGACTGCCCGGGTACTAAAAGAAAACCATCCATCAAATCCGATCATAGGAATGGTTGGGCCTCATCCCAGTGTGCTGGCGGAAGAAACATTGCAAGCATCTCCTGCAATAGACTTCGTTGCACGGCGTGAATTTGACTACACGATCCTTGAGATAGCGGAAGGTAAACCGTGGGATAAAATAAAAGGCCTAAGCTACCAGAAGGACGGGAAAATTTATCATAACGAGGACCGGGAATTTATACAGGATCTGGACAGCCTGCCTTTCACCACAACAATCTATCACAGAGACCTACACTACAGGCACTATAATATCCCCTACCTGCTCTATCCCTACATCTCGATTTACACAGGAAGGGGTTGCCCCGCTCGCTGCATCTATTGCCTCTGGCCTCAGACATTTTCCGGGCACAGGTACCGCACAAGAAGTGTGGACAACGTTATTGCGGAAGTGAAAAACACCCTCAAGCTCTTCCCGGATGTGGCCGAAATCTTCTTTGACGACGATACCTTTACTGCCAACGAGGAACGGGTACTTGAATTTTGCGACAAGGTTAAGCCTCTGAATATTACCTGGTCCACCACCTCCAGGGCTAACGTACGGTACGAAACCCTGAGAAAAATGAAGGACTCCGGCTTAAGACTGCTTGTTGTGGGATACGAGACAGGAAACCCCAGGATTCTGAAAACAATTAAAAAGGGAATAACACTGGACCAGGCCCGTAAGTTCACAAAAAATTGTAAAGAACTGGGTATACAGATTCATGGAACATTTATCCTGGGACTTCCGGAAGAAAATCATCAAACTATAAAAGATTCCATCAAGTTTGCCTGTGAAATAGATCCTGATACCATCCAGGTATCCCTTGCTTCAGCCTATCCTGGCACCGAATTTTATCGGATGTGCGAAGAAAGAGGCTACTTTGTCAACCCTAACTGGGTTGACGAGGGCGGATACCAATTTTTTAACCTAAAGTACGATGGAATAAGCCCTCAAGAAATCTACAAGGCCGTGGAAACATTCTATAAAAAATTCTACTATCGGCCAAAACGCCTGTCCAAGATAATATTTAACATGATCATAGATCCTGCCGAGAGAAAGAGACGTCTGGAAGAAGGGCGCGAATTTAAGCAATTCATCAAGAGGAGGCAGGAAATTCTGGCAAACTGGCCGTCAACTTAAAAATGAAATATCTTATAATCAATGCCGATGATTTTGGACTATCCAACGAAATAAACTCGGCAGTATTGCTGGCTCACCAGAAGGGAATCCTGACCAGCGCCAGCCTGATGATAAACGAAAAAGCAGCTAAAGAAGCTATATCCATCGCGAAGGATAACCCGCAGCTGGGTGTGGGTATACACCTTAGCCTGGTGCATGGATTCCCTGCACTTCCCCGAACTGAAATAGCACCCATTGTCAATCCCAGCGGTAAATTTTCCTCCAATCCCGTGGTTTCGGGGATGCGTTTTTTCTTCCTTAAGAAGTGCACGAAAGCCATAGAAAAGGAACTTGAAGCCCAGATCACAAAATTTCTCGATACCGGCCTTGTACCCACCCACGTTGATGGCCACCTGAATATCCACATGCACCCGACAGTTATCGGGATTCTTGTGCCGTTGCTTAAAAAATACAACATTAGCGCTATCAGAGTCCCAACCGAATCCATCAAACTCCACTTGACTCTGGATTCTCAAAACGCCATCTCAAAAATCACACACGGAATAATCTTCGCCCTGCTGGGAAAAAGGGCCAAG
>QMLL01000509.1 GCA_003646715.1 Deltaproteobacteria bacterium | reverse complement strand
TATTGGTCTTGCTGATAATGAGAGCGAGATAACAGGTGAACCCATTTTTAAACTAGATGGGGTGTTTAGCAGAGATACCCTTGTCTGGCTTCTCTCGGACGATAATTTTCCGTCTTCAGTGAAAAATAATATTTCAATCCTTCGTATTAATGAAGGAAATATAGGACGGATTCCTCTTTCCTTTTCTTATTCGGAAAGGATTAATAGTGGACTGATGATTCTCGGTTCTAATCACAAATTCGACTGTACATTCGAAAAGATAGCTGAGAAATCCTATGGCATCAAGAGACTTGGAATATTGCGCATGGATGTTGATGATCTTGGAAAAATTTTTAGTCAGGGACTTAAAAGCTACAGGCATGGAGAATTTTCTGACAGGCGCTTTTACTCTCTTGGAAGAATTACCACTCTTAGTTTCCAGTTGAATCTGTTTTTTGGAGGTATCATACCACAACTCATTATCAACGATGAGTCATTATCTGGAAAGGTCACTGTTGTTTACTCTGGAGGTGATGATTTATTTCTCTTAGGTGCCTGGCATGTAATCCCCAAGATAGCAATGGAGATTAGAAAGAGTTTCCATCATTTTACCTGTTTTAACAGTTGCTTTGGAATTTCAGGAGGAATAGTTGTCACAGGTGGAAAATTTCCCATTTATAAATCTGCGGAAATGGCGGGAGACGCAGAAACTAGAGCAAAGAACAATAATTACCAGCTACTAAATGGTGAGGTAAGAGAAAAGAACAGCCTAACGTTTCTCGATGTTCCAATGAGTTGGAATGAATATGAAGAAATTTATGAAATATACCAAAAGATGGTCGGGATTTTTCATAATAAGAAGTACAATCCACTGTTAACTCGGCTAAGAGAAATCTCTTATCTTTTTGAAAAGGACAGGATGGATTTGGAGAGAAAGAAAGTCTATCCCATAAGGGAGATAGAGAGAAGGCTAATGGCTGAAAAGTGGCGGTGGAGGATGGTTTATAGCTTGAGTAGATTTTCTGAAAAGTACAAAGAAATAGAGTCTGAAGTTAACGAGATTAGAACTTTTATCGTTAGTCAAATGCGAACCACGAAAAAATACGGCATTGAATTTTTGCCTCTTTTAAGCCGGTGGTGGGAACTGAGAACAAGAGGTGAAAAGGACTAAGGAGGTGTTTAATGCTAGACAAGAAACATGAACTGTATAAATGTGACAGCCTTAATATGAACGAGATTAATTCTTGGATTTTGGAAGGCCCCAATTTGGCACTGATTAACTCGGTAAATAATTTTGGGGAGTATTTGTCGAAAGATCTTAAGAATGTGAAAGTGGTCAAAAAGCGTAAGGAAAGAACACAAGACGAATCCATTACCACAAGCCAGATTAGACAAATTTTTGCAAAGATGAAGTCGATAGAGGCAAAGGGAGGTTTTTTGGAAAGAAAAGAAGGTGAAGTCAAAGAAAACAAAAATGCCAAGATTGAGTTCTTAATGTTGAAACCTCTGATGGCTTACGCAAAGAAACGCCATGATACAGTAGGAATGATGAGGTTGGTTGAACGACTTGATTGGGCAATCGACGCAGTGATCAGCGCAGACGATCTTTCTGAAAGACAGAAACGTTTCAAAAACTTCTGCAAGCTCTTTGAGGCGATTCTTGCATATCACAGGGCCCATGGGGGTAAATAGGAGGACAAGATGAGCGGTGAAAACAAAGATAAAATCTTAAAACTTGAGAAGAAAGTTTTTATTGAGGGAGAAATTATCGCAAAAACAGGTCTCCATATTGGAGGTTCTTCGACGGGACTTACGATAGGAGGCGCAGACAAGGTAGTTGTTCGTAACCCTGTTACAAACCTTCCATACATACCCGGATCATCATTAAAAGGGAAAATGAGGTCTCTGCTAGAGAAAAGTTTGGGCTTAGTGAAAGTTACGAAGGAAAATGAAGAGTGGGTTGGGAAATTATGCAAAGATCCTAACGAAGACGTAGTCCAACTATTCGGATTCCCTGCCGACGAAGGTGTTTACTCGGAAGATACTGCTCCTACTAGGCTGATAGTCAGAGATTGTGAATTGCTGAATAAGGATGAACTGGAAGACCTAGAAAACACTGACATGTATTGTACCGAGATTAAAACAGAGGTTTCAATTGACAGATTGACGGCAAAGGCCAATCCGAGGAATTTTGAAAGAGTACCAGCGGGAGCACGATTCTCGCTCAACTTGGTCGTTGATATCTACGATGTAGATATAAGAAGAGGTGACGAAGGATTGATCAAGGAAAACACCTCGACTGAAGGCAGCGAAAAAAAGAAGGGAAATGAAACCAGAGCTGACTCTTTCATGACGCTTGTTTCACAAGCTCTTAAGCTAGTCGAGGACGATTACCTGGGTGGACAGGGAACCAGAGGATATGGAAGAGTAAAATTTAAAATTAAATCGGTGAAAGAAAAAACTGCCCAGGATTATTTGGAAGACAGAGAACCCAAGGATTCTGAGACTTATAAAGAACATTTCAAGGCATTTATGAATGGTAGTAATTAACTCGAGGGCTTCTATGAATGTAGAATTCGTTGCATATTATCTTGCTTTTTCAGGACCTATTCATCCTGGAATCGAATCAATAGGACAGGAGAGAGTTGAGGAAACGATACGTTCTGATACATTGTGGGGCGCGATCGTTCAGAGTTGGATGTTGCTTTTTGATGACT
>QMLL01000508.1 GCA_003646715.1 Deltaproteobacteria bacterium | reverse complement strand
TATGCAAAAAAACTGGATAGCCAGATTTTCCCCGGTTGCCAGGGAGGACCTCTGATGCATGTTATAGCTGCCAAGGCTGTGGCATTTAAAGAAGCCATGACAGCGGATTTTAAAGAGTATCAACGGCAGGTGGTGGAAAATGCCAAGACTCTGTCCGAAGAATTAAGTAATTACGGGTTCAGGATCGTATCCGGTGGAACGGATAATCACTTACTGCTGGTTGATCTGCGACCCAGGAAACTTACGGGAAAAGTGGCAGAGGAGACTCTTGATAAAGCAGGAATTACAGTCAATAAGAACAACATTCCCTTCGATGATACCGGGGCAAACATTACAAGCGGTATAAGAATTGGTACTCCTGCGGTTACCACCAGGGGCATGAAGACTGAAGAGATGAAAACGATTGCCGGCTTCATTAATAGGGCCCTTGAGTTGGTAAATAACGACGTGGAGCTGGAAAAACTACGGGCTGAAGTAAAGGCGTTCTGTGAATCATTCCCGCTGCACGTTCCGGTAACTCTTGAAACATAAAATGAATCCTTCCGCCAAATCACTTCAGGATCAGCTTGATCGAAAGTTTATAAAAATGGCAATAAGGCTTGCTGCAAAAGGCGCAGGTTTTGTGTCTCCAAATCCCCTTGTAGGAGCTGTTGTGGTAAAGAATGGAGAGGTAATAGGGAAGGGCTTTCACGAGAGATTCGGTGGTCCTCATGCTGAGGTTAATGCTCTGAAAAATGCCGGCGGAGAAAGCAAAGGGGCTACGCTTTATGTGACATTGGAACCATGTAACCATTATGGCAAGACGCCTCCATGCACGAAGGCTATTCTGGACGCTGGAGTTAAACGTGTTGTAATCGGGATGATGGATCCGAATCCCGATGTAAAAGGTGGCGGCGCGAAAGTGTTAAAGGAGCATGGATTGGAAGTTACCTGCGGCGTGCTGGAGGAGGAGTGCAAGAAGCAAAACGAGATCTTCTTAAAATATGTGTCGGAGAAGACGCCCTTTGTTATTGCTAAGGTTGCGGCTACTCTTGATGGAAAAATCGCAACGGCAGGTGGCGATTCCAAATGGATTACCAGCAAAAAAAGCAGAAATTTCGGGCATAGGTTGCGGCAACAGGTATCTGCAATTCTTGTTGGTGTAAAAACCGTGCTGGCCGACGATCCTATGCTAACTGTGCGTATAAAAGGTGTAAAACCTTGCCACCCTGCTCGTTTTGTTTTTGATTTCTATGGTAAAACACCTGTGGGTTCGAAACTGGTAAAAACTGCAAAAGAAGTTCCGACCTACCTGGTCGTAAATGATGAGACAGATAATGAGAGGGTTGAAGAATTTCGCAGAGCGGGAGTTTACGTGTGGAAAATGCCCGGGAGAGAAGGATTGATTGATCCGGTAGCATTTATCAAGAGACTCTGTGCGGAAGGTTTTGACAGTCTTCTTGTGGAAGGTGGAGCTGCCATACACGGCTCATTTTTTGACGCCGGGTTAGTGGATAAAATTTATTTTTTCTTTGCTCCCAAGATTCTTGGAGGGCGTGACTCCAGACCCATGATTGGTGGGCTGGGATTTGCCAAAATGTCTGATGCACTGAAATTGCGAGACATGAAAATAAAAAAGCTTGGTGAAGATTTCCTTGTTACGGGTTATATTAGTTAAGTCCCTATTCAACTAACCAGCATTGCTGGACTCAATGTGGCCAGCGACAACGAACAATGAAAGCTCCTGGCTCAAGATAGGCTTAGTAAAATAGGAGACTTTCATATAAACTGGTGATCATATGTTTACAGGGTTGGTTCTGGGAAAAGGAAGAGTAGTAAGGATGGATCGACGGGGTGTGGACGTAAGACTAACAATAGAGCCCCTTTTTGATATGGAAAATGTGCGCAAAGGCGACAGCGTAGCTGTTGATGGAGCCTGTCTAACCGTAGTTGAACATAAAGATCGCACCTTCTCTGCTGATGTTTCCGCTGAAACCCTTAGCCGTACAATACTTGGAAATTATCGACCGGGGACTCTGGTTAATCTGGAACTGGCCCTGAGGATGAGTGACAGGCTGGGAGGGCATCTGGTAACAGGTCATGTTGATGGTCTTGGTATTTTAAAGTCTAAAGAGAAGGTTGGCGATTCGATTAGGCTTGATTTTGAAATACCACGCGAGCTGGGTTTCTACTTGATTGAGAAGGGTTCTATCGCGATAAACGGGATTAGTTTGACTGTGAATGAATGTGGAGAAGATTACTTTTCCGTAAATATTGTCCCACACACTGCAGAAAAGACGACCATTGGCTTGTGGAAAACAGGTGACAGGGTAAACTTAGAAGTAGATATAATCGGGAAATACGTGGCAAAGTTTCTAGGAAAGGTAAAACAAAAAGAGTCCAGAAAAGACATTGGCCTCGATTTCCTCGCAAAACACGGATTTCTGTAATATCACCAGATTAACAAGTTATATCGGCATTTTCGTCTATTTTTGACCGAGTTTTTTTAACCCCCCTGGTTTTTGTTATTCCGTGATTCGATAAAATCCACCTAAACCTTGAGAATGTGGAGTGTTCATGCTATAGATTTAATTGACGTGGCAGAGTTGCCCCGTTTTTCCATTTTTAGCAAAAATAAAGATTTAAGGAGTGTGTATTATGCCCCATGCAACAATTCCTGAAGCGTTGGATGAGATTCGAGCTGGTAGAATGGTAATTCTGGTGG
>QMLL01000507.1 GCA_003646715.1 Deltaproteobacteria bacterium | reverse complement strand
GGAATTTTGTAATAAATGTACCTCCCCTTGTCAGAGGTGCCCTTCGCCTTCAGCCTTCTACCAATAAAGTTGGGCTCATCCTTACGAAAGAAGCTTTGGTATTTACGTCTAAAGAACTCTCCAAGAATATTGCCCTTTTTGAGCTCCTCTATCTCCTCCTCGGTTAAACTATCGAATCGGGGATCCTTAATGTTCACCATTCCATCCTTATCCAAACCGTCTTGTTGCTGTTGCATATAACGGTTCCAGATGTCAGGGTAGGGGAAGTCCTGGCTTAGTGAATCGGACTGCATACCCTGCTCGAAAGAAGCATTCTTAATTGTTTTTCCCGACGCCTCATCACCATCGGCCTGCTGCTGGCCGTTCACTTCGGCGCTATTTCGAAAAAAATCCACAGCCTCCTGCTGCTGCTTGACCTCGTTCAACGCTTTTTCAAAGCCTTCCGCTATTCTCTTATTTACCGCCTCCGCCTCTTCGAACTCAAACTTCCTGACCCTGTGACCCAGAGCAAGCTCGGCAGCCTTCAACACGTCCTGCTCGTTCACCTCCGTTCTTCCGTCAAGAGCCGCCAGCGCCTTAGCACAGCGCATAACCGTGATATCGCCTCTATGGGTGCCCACTTCTAGCTCCAAACACATCTTTACAATAGTCAGTAACAGGTACTCAGGTATTGTGACATCCGGAAGAATTTTTTGAGCCTTGGTTATTCTTTTCTGGAGGCTGTCTTCTTCTTCCTTCCACTTTTCAATGAATTTCTCCTGATCATTATCGAACTCTTCGATTCGCCTAAGTATCTCCAGTCTCTGCTTAGCATCCTTAAGAGGCGTGACCTCCACTTGCAGACCTATTCGGTCAAGGATCTGGGGTCTAAGCTCTCCTTCCTCTGGGTTCATGCTGCCGACCAGCACGAAGTTCGAAGGATGGGTAACAGACACACCTTCCCTTTCCACGGTGTTTACACCAAAAGCCGCGGCGTCCAGAAGGTCGTCCACAATGTGGTCGCTCAGAAGGTTGATTTCATCAACATAGAGTATTTGGCGATTAGCCTCCGCTAGTATACCCGGCTCAAGAGCCTTGACACCCTCCTTTATCGCTCGCTCAATATCCAGTGATCCTACAACCCTATCCTCTGTGACTCCTAGGGGAATCTCGACAACCCTCATTCTTCTGACTTCGTAGTCCAATTCGTTGTTCTGCACCTTTGCCTTGCACACCTCACACATGGAGGACGGGTCGAATGGATCGCAGTTGAACGGGCAGTTTTTCACAATTTCCATCTCGGGTAATAGGGCCGCCAACGCTCTTACCGCAGTGGATTTCCCCGTTCCTTTCTCGCCACGTATCAGTACTCCACCTATTTTTGGGTCTATAACGTTCAGAATTAAGGCCAGTTTCATGTTTTCTTGGCCAACTATGGCCGTAAAGGGAAAAACAACTTTTTCATATCGGACAGGCATTTTCTTAGTCGCTCCGATTTAGAGATTATGAGCACCCGAAGATAAAAGTTTTTACTTTGCCCATTACATCTTTGCGCCGGTGAGGACAATTACTAAGAAGCAAAGTACCTTTTTAACCTTTATCATAAACTTGATAGCAAATTTTGTCATTCACCCTTTAATTTTATAAAAAATTTAATTTTATAATTTTTTAATAATTTATTAATTAATATCACAATTTACTATCTTAAAAAAATAAACGATACGCAAAACAAGAGATCAACTCAACAAACAGTTGCTAACCACATACTTATAAAAACCAAATCCAATAATAGAATTCATCCAAAAACGAAACGAAAACCAGGCTCAGCAGAAACAGAAATTCAACTCAACACACAATTCAAAAAAGAAACATTAAAACACAAAAACTCATCACCCCTAAACTCACTCTAGAAACTGTTACACACTCTTAAACAGCCGTAAAGAAACTTTATTTCCACATGATGACATATAAAAACACCCAAATATTATAAATCAACCCTTCCAAATTAATATAACAACGGGTACACGCAACCTAATTTACAGAAGCATAAAATTTTCTCAGCGAAATCATCTGGTGGACGAAATGAAAACAATAATCTACTCAGGCGCAGAACTCCCCCCCATACTGAGGGTAATAGTCAAGGTGTACTCCCTAAGCGATGTCAACATCATAGCGAATAACATACACGACTACAATATCTCAGGGCTAAAAATTATGCATGAAGCAGACAACGCTCTGCTACTCCTCTCAAAGGGAATAGAAGGGCAGGATTCATTTACGTGTCAAGAAATTCTTGAGAAGCTAGGAGCCAAAGTAAACATACCAACATCAGACGCGAAGATAGCATTGTCCATATTCAGGGAGGGGAGGCTGAAAAGAAGCCAAAACCTCGTGAATATTTACCGAGAACTGAGCAAAAAGCTACAAATCAAACCGAACATAATTCCATTCACAGACAACAAAATATCAGCAACGGTAAAAACAGGGGAGGGTGAAATCAGCCTCCTCGAATACTTTCTGGCAAAAAAAGACATCAATGTGAGAGAAGTAGAACTAGAGGGAATAGACAAAGCAAAACCATTCGATCAGATTGTAAACACCATTAAGAATAGCGAATCAGTGTTAATCATACCAAACGACCCCGTAAGCATAATACCCATAATGAAGAACAAAGACATTCAGGAAACCCTCAAGAAATGCGAGGGCCAGATCACCGCCATTTCACCGCCGAT
>QMLL01000506.1 GCA_003646715.1 Deltaproteobacteria bacterium | reverse complement strand
TCAATGTCAACCACTGCTATCTTTTGATTTTTGTATTTTTGGGGATTTGGGTGTTCCAAGACTGCAAGTAATTTTCCGGTTTGGATATAAAGAACTATTTTCTCGAAAGAAGTCCCCCGTTCTTTTTGTAAGAAATCATTTTTTTCATTATTCCAATCAAATATCTTCATATATGAATCATACTAATGCGTGTGCCTAATGTCAACCTTGTTCCATGCCGACAGAAATGCATTTCTGAAATTATCAGATCGTTGACTATTGTCTAAGGGTAAAGAAGTTGAGGAAAAAGATTCTCACACACCGTTCGATATGAGATGTCTTCAAGACAAGCAGAGCCACAGAGCATAAAACTAACCTTCCAGCTTTCTGCTTTCCCGCCTCCTAGCTTCCCAGCTTCCATGTACCCATTTCTGGTCAAACCACTTTTGAGTAAAATAGCTAGCATTTTCACTGCGAATGTTTTATAAAAAAGCATTGATGAGAGAACTCATTGTAGGTAGCAGGGTCGGAGTAAAATTCCCGCAGCCACCCATGAGGTATGAAAATACACTTTTAATGTTTGTAGTCAGCTTGGTTGTATTTTCACGGTAAGGGATTTTTAGTGGGGATAACATATGGATATTATAGAGTTTATAGATAGTGGAAAAATTAAGCGATTTTTCAGATCTCGTAGAAAACTCAACACTCCTGGCCTTGTATATCACATTACTCAGCGGGCAGCAGGGAAAGAACCTCTTTTTATCGAAGACGATGACTACTTGGCGATGCTTGTACTGATGAAAGAGGTGTTCCAGACCCAAAATATGAACACTTACGCCTTTTGTTTAATGCCGAATCATATCCACCTTCTCGTGTCTCCTAAAGAGAGGAATCTCTTCGAGACAATGCGGATACTTTTTTCAAGATACGCCTCGAGATTCAACAAGAAGTACCAGAGAAAAGGGCACTTATTTGGCGGGCCTTACAGACAGGCAGTGTGTTTGGATGATAGTTATATGCTTGCGGCATCTTTATATATTCACCTTAATCCGGTAAGGGCAGGATTAACAAGTGATCCCTTGAAATATCGTTGGACTTCAATAAGATTATATTTGAGGAAGCCTAAGAAAAAGTCTTTTGTAAACGCTGATTTTATCCTGAGTCTCCTTTCTGACCAGGGGGACAGGGAACTTACAGGAGCCAAGAAAGAATACCTGAAGCTTTTAAAACAAGGATCGAGACTCAATTCAGACGAAGTTCTAGAGACAGAAGAGGCAATCGAGAAGTTCCTGTCTAGACTGAAGGCTCTTGTCCCACTCGTTTTTAAGGGTTTAGCCAGAAACAGAAAGATTTCAGAAGAGTTGGGTTTTGAACTCGCAAGTTTGGACGAGATTGAAGGGATGATTGAAGAGGTCAGAAAAAATGCGAAAGTTCGCGATCCGCAAACACGACAAGCCAGGAAATATCTTATAGAGCAACTGCTGGCAAGGGGCTTCAAGAAAGGAGAAATAGCCGAAAAACTTGGTGTATCTAGAAAAACTGTTTACAATACCTTGCGGTGCTCCCTTTGATCATACCTTGCACGATTGTGACAACGGCACTATGGGGAGGTGTAAAGGAGTTTCAAGGGCTAATGGCGCTAGCCTGAGGAGGGGCTGTTAATCGCCCTTGTTTTGCTTGCTTACATATTGCATTGTCTTTTTACTTAGCTCCTCAACACCTGTATCTAGCCATAGATCCCTTTGCCATTCTGTATAATCAAAAGGCTCGCGTATAATCAACGTAATGAAACGCTCAGCCTCCACTTCACCCAGATGTTTTATTAGAGCATCCATACCTTTTCTTTTTATTTCACTATCAGTAATCATTGTGATCTCTCCAGGGCCATTAGGAAACTGACAGGATCAACAACCGAGATTTCCTTGGTTTCAATGACATTGTATTTTGCAATCCTCTTCCATTGAAGTATCGCCAGCTTTCTAATCGGGAAAGGGTTGATAGCATTCTCAAACTCAAGGATATATGACCAGACGTGTACGAGCTCACCTTTTCTTATTTTGTCTTGAATGTGAATTTTCGCTTCTGCCTCAAATTTAACTTCGACCCTTTCCTGGGTATCAAAGGGCCTATTGAAAGTACAATTATCCTAAATAGACTATCTTCATATGAGGTACTTCATTATTGCTTGTATCAATTGGCGCCCGAACTTTCAGCTTAATTTTTAAAACTGGCATACCATAAAGCATTGGGCAACCCGAAAAGTGCAGTGCTAAGAATGTGGAGGAGTTTTGCCTTAGCAGACATCTCCCATGCTGAGGATATTAGGGTCCTTGACAAGAGCACTGGGTAGAACTCATGGAATATGACACGAGTGGCGAGAAACTGCGTATTTAACGATCCAAGACAGAAACCCAAGCTCGCTGTTACCTACTCAGTGGGAGAAGATACAATGCCTCTAGAAAATGTTACAAATCTTCAGGCGACACTAGGGCATGAAAAAGTCACATTCACGTGGACAAATCCAACTGATAGTGATTTTGCGAGGGTGATGATCCGCTTTAGAACCGATGGTACTACCGTGCCAAACGGAGATGGCGGGGAAATTGCCGGTAGTCCGGGACAAACTGGATCCTATGTTCACCATAACCTGGATCCAACAAAACGTTATTATTACTCGTTTTTTATCTACGACACTTCGGGAAATTACAGTCACACCGTGCACATCATGGTACAGC
>QMLL01000505.1 GCA_003646715.1 Deltaproteobacteria bacterium | reverse complement strand
TCTTACATCACAAAGATTATGCAATCCAAGCCTGAAGGCGTTTTTATCTCTCTCTGGGGCGGAAACCTCATTGATTTTGTCAGGCAGGCCGACCAGATGGGATTTTTCAAGGGGGATTTTGATGTTCTGATGTCACTTGGTGCAGCCACTGAGGTATTGTATGCACTCAAGGACAAGATGCCAGAAGGTATCTGGGTGGGAACCCGCTACTGGTTCCTGAGCAATGACTCCCCCATCAATGTTAAGTTCAGAACTGCCTACCATAAGAGATTCGGCCAGTATCCGTCTTATAATGCTCATGGGGCGTACGGTGCCGTATACACTTATAAGGCTGCGGTAGAGAAAGCAAATAGCACTGGCAAAGAGGCCGTTATAAAAGCTCTTGAAGGGTTGACCGTGGAACTACCCGTCGGAAAAATCACTATTAGAGCAGCCGACCATCAGGCGGTTACCGATGCGTGCTGGGGTAAAACAGCATCCGATCCCGCTTATCCGATCCGCATCCTGAAACCTATGAAAATCTTCCCGGGGAAAGAAATAACAAGGCCCGTTGAACAAACCGGTTGCAAAAGGAAATAATCGAAAGTAGTGCCACTTGATAGTCAAACGAGGGTGAAGTTCTACCCTCGTTTGCTGTATTTTCGCCCTTTTTCCTAGCGGTAAGGCCGGAATTTCAGGATATATACTGATAAAAAATGGAAAGTTTCGTAGTCAATTTACTGAACGGATTGAGCTGGGGAATGCTCCTGTTTTTGATTTCCGTTGGTCTCACAACGGTATTCGGAGTTCTCGGTGTCCTCAATTTTGCTCATGGGTCCCTTTTTATGCTAGGGGCGTATCTTTCCATGTGGGTTATGCATTTTGTTCCTTCGTTTTGGGTTGGCCTAATCGTTGGACCTGTGCTGGTGGCAATTCTCGGGATGGTGATAGAAGTATGTTTTTTAAGACCCGTTTATGACCGGGACATCAGTTACCAATTGCTTCTCACCTTTGCAATTTTGTTGGTACTGGACGACGCGGTGAGATTAATATGGGGACCCGGTTACCACGTGGTTGAAGCACCGCAGCTACTTTCCGGTGTGTTTCCATTGTTTAGTCACTCTTATCCTGTGTACAGACTTTTCCTGGTTGTGGTTGGTCCACTGATTGGGGCAGCCCTCTGGTTTTTCTTTAAATTTACCAGATGGGGTAAACTTGTTAGGGCAGCGGCAATGGATAGGGAAATGGCGGAAGGAATCGGAATCAGGGTTCCGTTGCTCTTTACCGCTGTTTTTGGACTTGGCACGTGGCTTGCCGCTTTTGGAGGGGCCCTTGCGGCTCCCCACCAGAGTATAGGGCCATCCATGGGGGAAAGAGTCATAATTGAGAGTTTTATAGTGGTGGTAATTGGTGGCCTTGGCAGCTTCCCTGGTGCTTTTATCGGTGCCATGATCCTGGGATTCCTGGAGGCATTCGGGACTGTTTTTGCCGGTAGGATTCAAATGGCTTTGCCTTATATTCTTCTTGCTGTAGTTCTGTTAATCAGGCCCAGGGGGCTTTTTGGGGAAAAATCGTAATTATGCCTGAAAGTAACGATATAAGAAGAAATATTTTGTTGAGTGTTTCTATTTTTACTATTCTTGCCCTGTCTCCCCTTTTTTTGTCCATATACTGGACTATGATACTGACTGAAATTCTCATCATGGGACTCTTTGCCATGAGTTTTAATCTTCTTTTTGGTTATTCCGGGCTTCTTTCTTTCGGACAGGCAGGTTTTTTTGGGCTGGGAGCCTATGCAGCGACTCTTTCCATTCTGCACGGGGTAAAATCCGTTTGGCTGGCGATGGTAATTGGGCTTGGTGTATCGGCTCTTGGAGCATTGCTTATTGGATTTTTGTGTGTGAGAAGAGATGAGATATTTTTCGCGATGCTTACCCTTGGTTTTGGGATGATGATTTACACAGTAGCTCATAATTGGCGTGAACTAACCGGGGGAAGCGACGGACTATCATTGTTTCTGGTGCCTCCGGTGCACATATTTGGCTTTGAATTTAGCATAGAGCCTCCAGTTGCCATGTATTATTTTACTTTGTGTATAGCGTCACTGGGCGTTTTTATTTTGTGGCGGGTGATACAATCTCCTTTCGGGTTGATGCTGAAAGCATCTCGAGAAAACAAGGACCGCCTCTATTTCGTTGGAGCAAACGTTCAGACAATACGCTTGTTTGCTTTTGTTATTTCTGGAACCCTGGCCGGGCTATCGGGTGTTCTTTTTTCTCTATTCAATCACATGGCTGCGCCCAGTTTTGTTCACTGGTCTTTCTCAGCTCGCCCGGTACTCATGACAATACTGGGAGGCTGTGAAATATTTTTTGGCCCGGCGTGTGGAGCCGCGATATTTTTTGTTCTCGAGCAACTGGTTACAACCGTTACGGAAAACTGGATGATAGTTTTGGGAGCGATCCTGATACCTGTGGTCATATTTACTCCAAAGGGCATACTGGGTACGGTGGTTAGCTGGTTTAGTAATAGAAGGGTAGCGAGGTAATGACTTCCGAAAATATCCTGGTCGTAGATAACCTCCACCATCAATTCGGTAAATTTAAAGTCCTGTCTGGGATATCGCTGGAAATCCCCCGGGGAACTTCCAGAGATATCCCGGACAGGACTTTAAATTTACCGAATTGATGGTGGAGATTATCTACGACCAGGATATTTTCGGAAGTCATTACCTC
>QMLL01000504.1 GCA_003646715.1 Deltaproteobacteria bacterium | reverse complement strand
GGCTTCATCAGCCGGGCTGCTTGAACTTCGCGTAGAGGTGGAAACGATCTCGAGGTTCTCCAGACCGGGAGTATCCGCCAGACGTGTTGAGATTTTCTCACCAACGTCCAACCAGCGGACCGTCACATCGAATCGAAACAGGTCGCCTGCCGTAATTTCCTCGTCCGTGGGGTAGGCCGTGGTGACCTCGATCTTTCGGTCCACCTCGCGCGTCTCCGTCGGCGTGGAATTGGAGACCGCAGGGGGAGCTTGCGCGGGGCTGACCTCATCGGCGCAGAGCGCCGATCCGATCAACAGAGACTGGCAAAGAACAAAACCGCAAACGCTTGTTATTCCAGATCGCCGTCGATCCCTCCTCTTCATAGCTGTCGCTACCTCTCTCGGTTCACCTCACTCTCGGGTGGGTTGATCGAGACTTGACAGATCGAGTTCTTCCTCCACACGCCGGAGAACATCCGGAAACGGCTGGTAAATGGAGCGAATCGCATAAAGACTTGCTCGCAAAATCCGCAACACATGTCTCCGCTGTTCGTCATCGCCTGCGGCTTCCGCCATCGTCAGCAAAGCCTCAACCGCCGACCGGTTAGCGGGAAGAAAAGGCACGTAATGACGCACGGCCCATTGGTAATGCCAAACCGCTTCCTCGTCATCGTTGCTCTCCAGAGCCGATTCCGCCTGGTCGAGATGACGCCGGGCCTGGAAAGCCACTTTTCCCACGATCAGGGTCAACGCCAAACACGTCAGAAGGACAACGGGGATTGTCCGCTTCAGAAGAAGACACCGTCTTGATTCTGAGGAGGACTCTCCCATTCGGCTTTCCCCTCTGGTTTATCGACTGTCTGTCTAGCTCGCGTCGGCCGTCGCGGTTGTCCCGGCGCTTTTCGAGTTGGACGCCCCTTTCTTGGCAGCGCCGTCTTTGGCCCCGGAACCGACCTGTGTCGTTTCCTGTTTTGCCTTCTCTTTGTACTCCTTACTCCGATAATCCGTAATGTAAAAGCCGGAACCTTTGAAAATAAATCCGGCTCCGGCTCCAAGCACTCGTTGAACCCGACATCGCTTCTCGCAAGCCGGGCAGTAAGCGGTCTTCAGCGGCTCTTCCGTCATGGACTGAAAGAGCTCAAACGTGTGGCCGCACTTCTTACACTCATAATCATAGGTCGGCATTCATTTACTCCTCGAATGTATTGCATATCGCAGCCCCAGCTGCATCAAGTACGTTGTCATGCCACCGTGCAAGCGTGGTCTGAAGACGATTACTCCTTCTCGACGGTGTACTCAGCATCGACGACGTCTTCCTCGTCCTTTTTCGTCTCAGCACCGCCGCCCGCGCCGGCTTCCGGTCCCGCTGTCGACGCTTCGGGACCCGTCCCCTGCTGTTGGGCCTGTTGTGCGGCCTGTTGACGCTGGACCTCTTCGTAAATTGCCTGGCCGATTTTGTGCGTGGCTTTCTCCAAGGTCTCTTTTCTAGAGCGAATCGTGTCGATGTTGCCCTCTTCAATGGCCTTCTTGAGATCCTGCACGGCGTCCTCGACGGCCTTCTTATCGTCCACCGAGATCTTGTCACCATACTCGGACAGGGACTTCTCTGTCGAGTAGACCAGCGCATCCGCCTCGTTGCGAAGGGTCGCTTCCTCTCGATGCCGGCGGTCCTCTTCCGCGTGCTCCTCGGCGTCGTGAACCATCTTGTCGATCTCATCCTTCGAGAGACCGCTGGATGATTCGATCCGGATCTTCTGTTCCTTGCCCGTCCCAAGATCTTTCGCAGAGACATGAACTATCCCGTTGGCGTCGATATCAAACGTCACTTCAATCTGGGGAACACCACGGGGAGCAGGCGGAATACCGACTAGATCGAACCGACCCAGCGTTCGGTTCTGAGAGGCCATTTCTCGCTCGCCCTGAAGCACGTGGATCGAAACGGCGGGCTGATTGTCCGTCGCTGTCGAGAAGATTTGGCTCTTCCTGGTTGGAATGGTTGTATTCCGCTCGATCAGTTTCGTGAAGACACCACCGAGTGTCTCGATCCCCAAGGAGAGCGGTGTTACATCGAGCAGCAGAACATCTTTGACGTCTTTTGTTAAAACACCCGCCTGAATCGCCGCCCCGATGGCAACCACTTCGTCCGGATTCACACCCCTGTGCGGGTCTTTCCCGAATAGATCCTTAACGATCCGTTGAACCATCGGAATTCGGGTCGAGCCGCCGACGAGAATCACCTCGTCGATGTCGCCGGCTTGCAGCCCGGCATCCTGCAGGGCCTTCCGGCAAGGGCCCATCGTTCGCTCGATCACCGAGCCGGCCAATCGCTCGAACTGCGATCGGGTCAGCTTCATTTTCAAGTGTTTTGGGCCGGACGCATCCGCTGTGATGTACGGAACCTCGATAGAGGTTTCTTGAGCACTGGAGAGCTCACACTTGGCCTTCTCAGCGGCATCCTTCAACCGCTGCACCGCCATCGGATCTTTCTTCAGATCGACCCCTTGATCCTTCTTGAATTCATCGGCGAGCCAGTCAATCACAACCTTGTCGATATCATCACCGCCAAGATGCGTATCGCCGTTGGTCGATTTGACCTCGAACACGCCGTCCCCGAGCTCCAGAATCGAGATGTCGAATGTCCCGCCGCCAAAATCATAAACGGCGATCTTTTCATCCTTCTTCTTATCGAGACCATAAGCCAATGCCGCCGCAGTCGGTTCGTTAATGATTCGAAG
>QMLL01000503.1 GCA_003646715.1 Deltaproteobacteria bacterium | reverse complement strand
TTTAATCAGGTTGCATCAGAAACCGATACTATAACGGCGATCTATCTCTTCTATATGGCAGGGAAAACGAGCATATCTTACGACTCCTTAAATAAGGCTTTAAAGCTGAGGAATATTCCGATGAAAGTGGTTCTTGAATCAGGCCTTGTAGAAAAAGAGGGAAGCCAGCTTTTAATTCTGACACCAAAGGAGAGGGCAAAGATCATAGAATCGAAAAGAAATCTTTCTGCTATTGATAGAGTTCATTATCTCTACTACCTCTGGAAAGAGGATAAAATTCTCAAGTTTGGACAATCTCTAAGCCAAGATGAGAAAGTTCTGTGGTCTTCACAGTCAGTTATCAAAACCCTCGAATATCTCCATGAAATTGAAAACGATAGAACTTACAAAGATTTAATAACATTTATCAAAAGTAGATGGCTTGGGTAGAAACATAGCCGGGGGGGTGTGAGTAATGGCAAACATGGATATAGGATTTAATATCATAGAAAGGAAAGAATATTCAGATCGGATTTTCAAGGACAGAATGAGCATGGTTGAATTTTTAAGACAGGTTTACAGAGAAGAAAAACTTCCACTTAACCTTGCTGTCTTTGGTATAGAGAGCTTGCTTTACTATTCCGAAGAACCAGAAAAAATTTCAAGAAAAATAAGAAACCTCCTTCAGGATGCTGCAAGTCTTCTTGTGAGAGGGAATTACATAATTCAGATCGTCGTTGAAGGAAAAATTGAAATTGTAGAGAGTTCTGAGAGACCAATAATAAACTATAAAAATGCATCATTTTTATTATATCCCATATTTGGTAGAGTGAAGCAGGTGGATTTTAAACATTTCATTGCTCCACTAAACTTACAATCGTGAGATGTTTAAAATGAAACTACATGGGTGGGAAGGCTGGCACTTCCACCACTTAGCAAGAAGAGTCAGAACATTTGGATTAGATGAAATAGCTCACCTGCTGGAGAAAGCCGGTTGGGAGCTAACAAAAAAAGGAAACATTCCTGAAGAAATCATTCCGGATTTAGAAAAAACTCTCAAAAAAATAGCATCAATAAAAAATTTTGACAAAACCTGTGATAGGCTTGATTGTAAGGTATGCAGAAGAGTTGTAAATGAATTCTTCTCTGGTGACTTCGTTGATGCTCCCTGGAAGCTTTCTGTTGAACTCTACAGATGGCAAAAAGAAGCCAAAAAAGCATGGTGGGAAAATGGAGGGAGAGGGATTGTTAAGGTTGTTACTGGTGCAGGGAAAACGATCTTTGCTCTTTCTTTAATTTCCGATTTATTTAACTCTGAAGCATACAGAGATGGTGGTTTAAAAGTAATTATAATCGTCCCCACCACCGTTCTTCTTGATCAATGGCTCATTGAAACAATGGATAAACTTCACATACCAAGAAAAAATATAGGTGTTTTTTATGGAAAAGAAAAAGAGAATGTTGAAGATAAAAACATACTGATATACGTCATCAACTCAGCAAGAAGACATTTAAAAGATCACTATGAAAGATTTTTCAAACATGATGATTTATTTCTGATTGCTGATGAGTGTCACAGGTATGGAAGCAAAGAAAATTCCAGAATATTTGAAATACCTTTTTCATACACCTTAGGACTTTCTGCCACCCCGGAAAGGTATGGAGACTACGGGTTTGAAGAAAAACTCGTGCCAAATCTCGGCAGTGTGATTTACACCTACACATACAGTGATGCCTTGAGAGACGGAATTATTCCACCATATAAGATCATAAGATTGACGGTGCATCTTACACCATCAGAAGAATATGCATATCGGGAGCTAACAGAGAAAATAAACAAACTCACAAGAGTTCTGATATCCAGATATCCGGAGCTGGAAAAAACGTCTAATACCAGTTTTGTTAAGCAGTTGAATAAAGTCCACGAAAAAACTGGAGATGAACTCATAAAGAGATACATTGCCCTTTTAAATCAGAGAAAATCTGTGATCCACACCTCAAAGTCCAAATTGTACGCTCTTAAATGGTTGTTTAGCGAGGAAAGTCTTGACAAAGAAAGAGTGTTAATATTCCACGAGAGAATTGAGATTGCTGAACACATCTTCAAATACTTGAAGGAGATTGGATTTACCGCTGGGATATACCATTCGAAAATGCCTGTAAAGGAAAGACTGGCAAGTATATCTGAATTTAAAGATGGAAAGATAAATGTCCTTGTGGCATGCAGAGCTCTGGATGAAGGATTTGATGTTCCTGCTGCGGAAACAGGGATTATTATGGCTGGCACAAGCAGTGTAAGGCAATGGATACAGAGAATGGGTAGAATACTGAGAAAATCTCCATCGAAAGAGTATTCAAAGATATATGTAGTGTTTGTGGACATGATTGAGCAGGATATTTTCACAGAAAAAGATCTTGCAGAGTTTGAAAAAGAAGCAATAGCTATTGAACTGATACGTTTGGTGGGAAGAAAATAAGGTCAACGTTGCCTAACAACGGATAAAAAGTTTCGCTACACTTCGCTTAAATTTGCACCACTCTCGCTCCGCAAGCTTCACATATCCCCGGAGCGTTAAGTGAAATTACTAAAAACGATAGTTGGTGAAAAAGAGGAGCCAAATGAGAAGACAACCTCAAACTTTTCAAAATTATTCGAATCGACTACAAAAAATCTATGATTGATAAAGAAGTGAGGTTAGATTGTGTATTAACCAGCTATGTAAGGAGGAAGGCTTAT
>QMLL01000502.1 GCA_003646715.1 Deltaproteobacteria bacterium | reverse complement strand
GAAAACTCACATTCCAACTAGTGCATTACATTTGGTGTACCTACTCAGTGTAATGGAGATAGATTTCGATCAAGCCGCGATGGTAGCCGTGAGATACAGAAGGTGAAAAGAGACGTGAATAGAAGTACCAGTTATCTGAGGATTCCATAAGGTGAAGTGTAAGTAAGCGTTCACTCAGTTTGGCTTTCTCCAGGGTCTTGATAGCAGAACATACGTAAGCACTGCATAAACCTGATCCGTAGATACCGTAATTCCTGAGATCAATACCACGATTGTCCGGATTTTTGGGATGAAGGAGACAGCCAACTGACTTTTCTTCTTCATCCAAAAACGCAACATACGGGCATTTCTGGCTAAACTCTTCTTTTTTCCTGACGTGGGTTTTGTATAGAGTGAGATCACAACTTTTCTTGACAATCTCTTTGTAGGCTTTCTTTCTCCAGCGATATTTCCTGGCAAGAACGTCCCGCTCCTGAGTAAAATCATCACAACATCCTGCACAGGTTCGCCTGGAATCTATTTTGCAAAGAAATTTCAAGTTATTTCCAAAAAGAACATTTGAAACCGTAGCAGGATCCAGGGAATTGGGAAGTAGATTAGAAACTGTCTTAGAAATGCTATCAGCATAACAGGCAATCTCAGTTTCACTTATTATAGAAATCTTTTTAAGACTATCCACCGGGTCTGAACCTTGCCGGATTTAAGAGACATCATATCAAGATATGTCCTTATTTATTCCACCTCAATCTTCGTGGCTTTTTTTGAGCGTGAGGCGGAAGTTTTTTTCTTTTCCAAGGCTGAAATCCTGGCGTCGATTAGTGATTTGAATGCCTGCAAAAGCTCTATCTGCGCGTTGTAAATATGGTTACAAAATTCGCTGTGTTTTACCTTACTTTCTTTAACCGTTTTCAGAAAAAAGCAAAACGGGCAATAGAGATCAGGCTGAAATTCCTCTTCAGCAGTGGTTTCCTCTTTCTTCTTGCTCATTGTTCCCTCCAAAATCTATCGTAAGATAATCTTTTTCGAGGCGTGCTTTTTTAGGTTCTAAACTTACAAAGGTACGAGGCAATATTATATTTCTTTTAAAATTACCTATTCTGATTACCAATTCTTCTCCTACCTTTACGAGATCAATTTCGTCTTTTCCCACAAAAGGTAAGTGTAACCTTATAGTGTGTCTGTGGTTTTCGCTCACGAATTCATAGGGACGGTGCTCGTAAAAAATATCGCAGGGATTTTTACCCTTATAAAGATTTTCTCCAAGTTTAAGGAGCTTTTCCGGGCCTACAACTTCCGTCTGGTAGAACGGAACAGAGAAAATAGGGATCGGATGAAAGTATGAATGGACAAGATCCATGTATTCCTTTTGAGATTTGTGCCAGGTGCCCAGAAAACCGCTGGATGGATCATCTTCAAAGATCCGATTGATAATAACGGCATCAACAGATAGTTGATGTAAAGAGAAAAACATAAACGCCCTCTGGGTTTCTCTCAGCACCATTTTTTCCGCATTTGTGACGAGCCTCACTGAGGTTAGCGCCTGATCCGTGAGCAGTCTATCCACGCCCTGCAGTCGGTTAAAGAGTCTTTCAATGGCCTGGAAATATTCGTCCTCCGGTAACGGAATGTCTGATATCCTCTTCGCCACGGGCCTCATCATACGGGCTATCCGACGTTCCAGGGAAAATACCTTCTTCATGTACCACTCAAGAGTCTTTGGTAGGCTTACAAATCGTATGGACTCCGCTGTTGGTGCGCAATCCAGAATAATCACGTCGTACAATTTCTGCTTGACGTAGCGATTAACATAAAGAAGGGCGCTTATTTCTTCCATTCCCGGAAGTATGGCAAGTTCCTCCGCAAGGATATCTTCAATTCCGGAAGTATTTAAAAGAATCGATATGTATTTGTGTACCTCTCCCCAGTTCTTTTCGATTTCTTCATAAATGTCCAGCTCCTGTATCCAGAGTCTTTCTGCAACGCGAATTGGCTTACCCCGGTTTTTGTCCATTAGCGACCGATCCAGATCGAAAGCATCACTGAGACTGTGGGCTGGGTCGAGGGACAAAACAATGGTCTTCAGCCCCTGGCGCGCGATAATGAGCCCGGTAGCGGCCGCTATGCTTGTTTTTCCTACTCCTCCCTTTCCGGCATATAACAAGAGTCGCATATTTTATATTTCGCATATGAATTAAATATCGTCAAGATTGCCAACCTGTTTGTAATGAATCTCAAAACGCGCGTAGCACGGGAGGCTGAAAAAAATTTTTATTGGACTGAAAGGGTATGATATTTTTGTCATATATTTGCGGAATTTTAAAAGGTAGGGAAGGTTGTGAAGGTATTGGTAGCAGAAGATGATTTCGTTTCCCGAAAAATAATGACTCGTCTTCTAGAAAATGAAGGCTATGAGGTCTTCTCTGCATCCAATGGTGAAGAAGCCTGGAATGTAATTGAGCGAGAAGACGTGAGGCTTGTTATTTCCGATTGGATTATGCCTGAGCTGGATGGCCTTGCTCTGTGCAGGCGCTTAAGAAAGGCCAACCTGCAAAAGTATGTCTACGTTATTATTGTTACTGCAAAAAATCATACAGAAGATTTGATAAAGGGCTTAGAAGCTGGTGCAGATGACTTCATTTACAAGCCGATTAACAAAGCGGAGTTACTGGTTAAATTGAAGGTGGGCAGAAGGATTATTGAGCTTGAAAGTGAGCTT
>QMLL01000501.1 GCA_003646715.1 Deltaproteobacteria bacterium | reverse complement strand
CATTTATATCCCCTTTGAACCTTCTTAGCTCGGGATTATTACAATTTGTCTTAATAAATTTTCGTTGGATTGATGGAAACGGTCAGGGACAGGACGGGGACATTTGACAATCATCCCACTGACTATGTCAAACTTTTTAAACCCTTCGATTATTTGAAGTATAGACCGTTAGGCATATAGGGGGATTTATTAGGGACCCTGAGAAGCTATCCAAAGCCACAGATGCCTCATCCCATCGAGAGGAGATAACACGTTTTACTTGTATCACCATCAAAAATATGGAGAGACGACATGAGCGTAATGATCGAAACTTTTAACCTGACCAAGAAATTTGATGATCTGACGGCAGTGGAAGATCTCTGTATTCAGGTGAATAAAGGAGAGATACTGGGATTTTTGGGTCCAAACGGTGCGGGAAAAACAACCACTATTCGCATGCTCGCAGGTATTATAGCTCCGACAGAAGGATATGCTCTAGTTAAAGGTATTCGCACAGATGAAGAAGTCGAGAAACTTCATGAAATCGTTGGTCTGCTCACAGAAACCCCGGGTTTTTATGGAAGACTTAGCGCCAGAGAGAATCTGCTATATTTTGCAAGATTTTACGATATAGATGCGGATTCTCAGGTTGATAAGTATCTTCAGAAGATGGGCTTGTGGGAAAGAAGGAATGACAAAGTGGGAACCTTCTCCAAGGGGATGAAACAGCGGCTTGCACTTGCCAGGTGCCTCATCCACGAACCCGAGGTATTGTTTTTAGATGAGCCCACTTCGGGGCTTGACCCCGAATCTGCAAAAGAGGTGCGCGAGCTCATAATGAAACTTAGGAAGGAAGGACGTACAATATTTCTGTCAACCCATAATCTGGAGGAAGCAGAACTTCTGTGCGACCGGATTGCCGTGTTTAGAACCAGGCTTGTGGTGATTGATACTCCTCGAAATCTAAAGCAGCGTCTCTTTCAGAGGCAGGTAATCGTTGAATTAGAAAGGGCGGATCAAAGGATTATCAGTGCGGTAAAGAGTCTCGATTTTGTTCTGGATGTAAAGAAAGATGGAAGGCAACTTACTATCGAACTGAGGGATTTTGATAAAAATCGCCCGGAACTTGTAAGGTGCATTGTAGAAAGAGGAGGTAACATAAGAAGTGTATTTGAGAAGAGACATTCGCTGGAAGAAATCTATCTTACTTTGGTCAAAGAAGAGCAGGAGATGAAAGCATGAACAGAAGAATAAAAAATATTATCATAAAGGAATGGAAAACTACTTTTGGCAATATCAACTCAGGGTTGTTCATCACACTTTTACCGCTTATTATAACCGCACAGGCTCTTGTTCTCATCTATCTCGTTATGAATTTCGCAGGTGCAGGTGTGCTGATCAAAACCATACTTGGAAAGGGATTGGAAAACTGGGTAAATACTTTTCCCGAAATGGCAGAACTATCACTCGTTGATAGGTTTCAGGTATTTTTCTTTGCACAGTTCCCGTTTTATCTCTTGCTCATCCCCGTGATGATTGCAGTGAGCTTTGCCACTTTCAGCATAATTGAGGAAAAACAGGAGAGAACCTTAGAACCGTTGCTTGCAACACCTGTGAGGACGTGGGAACTTCTGCTTGGTAAAGCACTTGCTGGAGCCATACCTTCACTTCTCATTACCTGGTTATGCGCCGGTATTTTTCTTGCGGGAATCGCATGGATGGGCTCCGCTCACCTGCTCAAATTCGTGTTGAATGCTCAATGGTTTATCTCATTATTCCTGCTCGTCCCGCTGTTTTCCCTTCTCGCCTTTATGCTCGGCGTAATCGCATCTTCAAGGGCAAATGACCCAAAGACAGCTCAAAATATTGCTGTAATCGCCATATTTCCAATTTTAGCTATTCTTGGATTACAGCTTATGGGGTTTGCCGTATTTACTCCGACTGAACTTTTTGTTCTCTCGGTAGTAATGGTAATTGTGAATTTCTTTGTGCTTCAAATTGCTATTCGGCTTTTCCAACGCGAATCAATTGTGGTGAGGTGGAGATGAAATGGAGGAAATAATACCAGAAATTGTTACCTTCGGCAAAATTCACATATCCCCAGAACGTTATACTCAATGCTCCAAAGCCCTTCCAGAAAGGGTTTATGTCTTCACAAAGAGGTGAAAAAATGTCGCTCAACCTTGGAATGTTTCCAATAGCTTTGATGCTTTTAGCTTTATTCATCCCTCTGATATATTGCCTGAAATGGAAGAGAGAAAATCTGCGAAAAGTGGTGATAATCTTCATCTGCTGTACTTTAATAGTTATCGGGTATCGAATTACCGTTGATTTAGGTAAGATAATTGAGCCCATTCTCGGATATTTCATTGGGAAATTTATCTTGTTTACTCTTTTTCCTCTGCTTGTAATCTTTTATCTTGAAAAGAGTAAAATCAAAACAGCGCTAATGCAAACAGGTGTAAGAAGGGATAAGCTTTCAGTTAGCTTCCTTTTGGGTCTTGGAGCATTAGCGATAACAGCATCACTCACATTAATAATATGGTGGGGTAAAATAGAACCGAGCTCGGTATATTGGAACTTTGTTATGTTTTTTGAGGCGTTTAACGAAGAATTCCTTTTCAGAGGGGTTCTCCTACTATATCTCTGGAAAATAACGAATCTAAAAGTCGCTTATTCTACTTCTGTTTTAGCATTTATACTTGCCCATCCACAACATCTCACCCAGATATCTTTAAT
>QMLL01000500.1 GCA_003646715.1 Deltaproteobacteria bacterium | reverse complement strand
TCTGATGCTTTTTCGATTGCCGGAGCAATTATTTCTGTTTCTTCTGTACCGAATTTGCCATCTTCCCCGGCATGAGGATTCAAGCCTGCCACCGCCAGTCGAGGTTTCTCTATCCCGAAATCTTTTGAAAGAGCTTTGGCCGTAATCTGAATTGTGTCAATTATTCCCTCCACACTCAGTAGTTCCGGAACTCGTGCGAGCGGGCAATGAATGGTTACTAGGGAAACTCGTAACCTTTCTCCCGCCAGCATCATAACGAAACGCTTAGTATTTGTTAAATAGGCAAGAAATTCGGTATGCCCGGGGTATTTGAAGTTAGCTTTATTTTTTAACACGGCTTTGTTGAGAGGTGCAGTACAAACCGCATCCGCAAAACCATCAGTAACGAGCGATACCGCTATTTTAATCCATTCAATAACGGCTCTTGCCCCCACCTCAGATAGGTTTCTGTAAGCAATATCCTCAGAACTAAGTTTGATGTCGCCCGGGAAAATTTGAATGCTTTTGGTATGAGAGAACCGAGAAATCTCATCTATAATTTCAAAAGAGCAATCCAGCCCCAGATTTTTTCTCTCTCTTTCCAGCGCCAACGGGGATCCAATAACAATCGGCAGGCAAGAATCTTCCCAGTTAAAAGACGTTAATCCTTTGAGGATAACCTCCGGCCCCACTCCCGAAGGATCTCCCATAGTTATTACGACTTTCGGTTTCTTTGCAACAGTCATTTTCGATCCATGAGCAAGCTAAGTTGTAGGAATAGAGATTGTAACCGAATATGTGTGTTTTCCAAGTTTATCAATCTTGAGAAGTCCATTATGTTTTTCGATGATAATTTTTGTCAATGGTAAACCCAGAGGAAGGTTTTTTTCAAGGGTTGGCGAAAAAGGAGAAAGAAGCGGGTCAAACTTTTCATCCTTTAATTCAACACCTTCAATTGTAACAGCCAGAATAACATAGTTGTTTTCCGGGTAACTTTGAACCCTTATATGCGCACCTTCAGTAGTAAAGGAAAGTATCAATTCAAGAATGTTCTCCACCACCTGGCGAAAGAGATCAGGATCAAGGTGCAGACTGGGAATCGATGGATCAAGATCGATTTCTAGCTGAACACCGGCCTCTAAAAACTTGTCTTTAAAAGTGGTCAGCAGAGGCTGAACAAGCTCGTTCAGATTTGTTTCTTTAAAAATAAGTACGCGGGGCTTGATGTATTCCAGCGTGGTTTTTAGAATATGTTCGAGTCTTTCCACTTCACTGGCAATTATTTCCAGCTTCTTGTGTGCGGGGTCCCCTTCCGGTATGTTTTTCAAGAGTTGACGTGCAAACCCGCCGGCCACTGTCAGAGGATTTCTGATTTCATGAGCTAGCCTGGCCGATATTTCCCTTAATGCCTTCAATTCTTCTGCCTGAAGTATCTTTTCCTGTGCCTTTCTCCTGTCAGTTACATCCACTATGATCCCGTCAACACTTTTCACCCCTCCATCTTTTCCCGTCTCCGGTATGGCATGATCAACAACGTAAAGTATCTGATTATCTTTATCCAGCATGCGGTACTCAATTTCAAATCCCTTCGCCTTTTCCAGGCATTCCTTCCAGTGTTTACGATAGATCTCCTTGTCCTCTTCGACAATTCTGCTCAGCAAAAAGTCCTTCTTCTCAAACACTTCTTCAATTGAGAACCCTAAAAGTTTTTCGATGTACTTGTTAACAAACGTAAGTGTGCCAGTGGCATCAGTCCTGTATACTACCAGGGGTACATTTTCGACAAGGGTTCGATATTTTTCCTCGCTCTCGGTTAAAGCTTTCGTCCTTTCGCGTACCTTCTTCTCAAGGTTTTCAGCGTAATCTTTTATCTGGCGATGAGATTCCTCAAGGGATTTTAGCATTTCGCTCAATGACTGAGCCAGAATTCCAATTTCATCCCTGTAACGAAGTTTTATCTCTTTTATAGTCTTGCCCGAAGCGATCTCTTGGGCGGCTCTCACAAGTTTCCCTATGGGCCTGGTGAAAATAATGGTTATCCAGAATATAATCCCCAGAGAAAGAAGAAACCCTGCGGCTCCGACCAGTATCATGTTTTTCTTGTATTCAGTAAGCAACTCAAGAGAGTGTGTTCTATCTGCAGCAATTTCAAGAAGTGCAAGCGGAACATTTTGAAAGTCTTTCAGAGGGGTTATTAGCATAGCTTTGTGGCTCAAACCCTGTGGTGACACGCAAAAGTACGGAAGTTTTGACGCATCAAGCTGTGAGTAAATTGCCGTATCTATACTTTTGTTTGGCTCAGTACTTGCCAAGACGGCTCCGATTTTGTAATTTTTCGTATACTCCACCAGCGTATATGAAACTTTAAAGATTGAAGTGAAACTCATGAGAAAGTGCTTGTCTATGGGGATAATAATAGCAACTGCACCCACAAGTTCTTTTTCATTGTAAACTGGAACTGCACCCCAGATCACTATCTTCCCGTTTACCAGCGCAAGGCCAGATTGAGGTATCTTTTTAGTAAACCAATCCCTAAAGAGATTTTTTGGCACGCATTTGTTTTTTTCGTCAGATAGTTCAAGGGTTTTTCCGTTCTTGTCCATCACTAAAAAGCGCCAACCGAGGGACTTAAAACAACCTCTCAACGTTTGATGAGACTGGGTGCAGATTTTTCTAAGTTTCTGAAGATCTTCCTGGGCTAAGGCCTCCTTGAGGCACGTGTTCATTGATGCTTCCTTTGC
>QMLL01000499.1 GCA_003646715.1 Deltaproteobacteria bacterium | reverse complement strand
TGGCTATTGTGTTGGCCCCAGGGACTACGAGGGAGACCTTAAACCCAGGCTTCATCCCAGGAGGCTTTTAGACGGGGTAATTGAAGGCGTCCGAGACGGGGGAAACAAGAGCGGTATACCCACCCCCTTCGGGAACCTTTACTTTCATCCTTCGTACCTGGGCAAATGTCTTGTCTATGTTACTGCTGTTGGAATAATGCCTTCCGTCATACATGGTAAACCGAGTCACGAAAAGACTACATCCAACGGCGATCTGATCATAATGTGCGGAGGGCGTGTCGGAAAAGACGGTATACACGGAGTAACAGCATCCAGTGAGATATACAGCGAGCACACTCCGGCAGGACACGTCCAGATAGGTGATCCGTACACCCAGAAAAAGATGCACGATTTTCTCCTGGAAGCACGGGACGAGGGACTAATCGAGTTCATCACTGATAACGGCGGCGGAGGTCTTTCATCTTCCGTGGGTGAATCGGCGCGTTTTTCAGGCGGTGCTTACGTGGAACTGGATAAGGTGCCTCTTAAGTACGAAGGACTTGACCAGTGGGAAATCTGGGTTTCAGAATCTCAGGAACGAATGACAGTGGCGGTTAAACCGGAAAACTGGAAACGTTTCAAAGAACTTTCCGATAAACACGCAGTTGAGAGCACCGTAATCGGCGAGTACAAATCCAATGGTAAACTTCACATAACCTACAAAGGAAAAACGTGCGCATACATCGATATAGATTTTCTACAGGCGGGTTTTCCTCAGTGGGAATTTGAAGCCGAATGGCAACCACCTGAAAAAAGAGGATTAAGTGAACCGGTTCTTTCTACCCCGTCTGACTTCGGAAAACTTTTCCACGAATTCCTGGCTAGCCCGAATATCTGTTCCAGAGAATGGATAACTCGCCAGTACGACCATGAAGTACAGGGAACAAGCGTGATCAGACACCTTACAGGCCGTAAAAGAGACGTACCAAACGACGCAGCGGTGCTTTGTCCTGTCCTTGGTAGCAAACGTGGCCTTGCTCTAACTCAGGCTGTCAACCCGACGTATAGCATAATAGATACTTACTGGATGATTGCTGCAACCATCGACGAAGCAGTCCGGCGGCTGCTTGCAGTAGGAGCTGATTTCGACAGGATAGGTGGGGTGGATAACTTCTGCTGGCCCAATATCCAATATGATCCCGTAACCAACCCTGACGGTAAGTACAAGGCTGCTCAGCTTGTCAGGGCAAACTGGGCATTGAAAGACATCTGCGAAGCTTACGAAATACCGCTTCTGTCAGGCAAAGACAGCATGTACGTGGACGGAAATCTGCCCGGCCGGTACGGAGAAAGGCACAAGGTAAGCGGGCTACCTACGATGCAGTTTACCGCCAGCAGCATCGTGAAAGATGTGAATTTATGCCAGACCATGGATTTCAAAAGAGGTGGTGAAGTCGTCTACATTCTCGGAAAAACAAGGGACGAACTTGGTGGCTCCGAATACTATTCTTTCCTTGGCTACACCGGCGTTAATGTACCCAGGCTGGATCCCCGTGAAACGATTCCCCTTTACAGGGCTCTGGAGCAAGCTATGGAGAAAGGCTTGGTATCGTCTTGTAAATCAATCAACCGGGGAGGCCTCGGAATAAGTCTGGCCTTTTCGGCTTTTGCCGGAGAAATCGGACTGGAAGTAGATCTGCGAAAAGTTCCCGTGGAGGGCGAACTATCAACGGAAAAGATCCTTTTTTCGGAATCATGCGGACGATTTATTGTTACCGTTCCACAGGAAAAAACTTCCGATTTTGAAAATGTGATGAAGAATCTTTGTGTGTCTCAAATCGGAGAGACTGTCAAATCAAGACAAGTATTCATAATTCGGGATATTGCCGGAAATGTAATACTTGAAGAAGACCTGGATGAACTCAAATATTCGTGGAAAAAACCCTTTTCAACTTTAGGTTAGAGAACGAACGGAAGCATGGAAAGTAAAGTAAAGGCTCTGGTACTCACAGGTTACGGGCTCAATTGCGATTGGGAGACCGCTTATGCCCTCGAGCAAGCTGGCGCCGATGCCAGGCGAGTACACGTAAATTCGCTTCTGTTGGGAGAAGAAAACCTTCACGATTATCACATTTTCGTCTTTGACGGAGGATTTTCCTTCGGGGATGATCACGGGGCGGGTGTTATCCTTGCCATGAAAATAAAGCATCATCTGGGAGAAGCCTTTGATAAGTTCCTCAAAGACGGCAAACTTGTGATCGGGATATGTAACGGTTTTCAGGTGCTGGTAAACATGGGTCTGTTGCCCGGTTTCGAAGAGAAACCGCGGGAGCGTAAAGTCGCGCTTACATGGAATGATTGTGGTAATTTCAGGGATCAGTGGGTAAACCTCACCGTAAATGAAAATTCTCCATGCATATTTACCAGAGGTATCACACACATTGAACTCCCGGTACGTCACGGGGAAGGGAAGTTTTTTGCTCCTGATGACGTTATAGAGACGTTGAAGGAACGCAACCAGATAGCCATGCAATATGCTACAGATGAATTTGAACCCGCCCGGGGCAAATTCCCCGAAAATCCGAACGGATCTCTTGAAGACATTGCCGGGATCTGCGATTCCACAGGGCGCATTTTCGGCCTTATGCCACATCCGGAAGCCTATAACCAGTGGTTCAACCATCCCGACTGGACTCGCGCCAGACGGGAAAACGGTCGTAAAACGCTCTCTCCCGGGGAACCG
>QMLL01000498.1 GCA_003646715.1 Deltaproteobacteria bacterium | reverse complement strand
GGTCGAGGCCCAGGGTCTAAGAGAGAGCCTATACAATCCCGGGAAACTTAAAGCAACTGATAGCGTACCGACATTGAAAGTAGGGGACAAGGCTCCTGATTTTACCCTGCCTTCAGTAGGTGGGAAGAAGATTTCACTAAAGCAGTTTCTTGGGAAGAAAAATGTTGTCCTTTCCTTTGTACCGGCGGCATGGACACCTGTATGCTCGGGTCAATGGCCCGGATATAATATAGCGAAAGAGATTTTTGAAAAGTATGATACCGTGCTGCTCGGTATCAGTGTGGACAATATTCCGACTCTTTATGCGTGGACAAAACAAATGGGTAAATTGTGGTTTCCTGTTTTGTCTGATTTTTGGCCTCATGGTGAAGTAGCGCGTAAATACGGAGTACTGCGCTCCGATGGCATGGCAGAAAGGGCACTTTTCATCATAGATAAAAAGGGTATTATTAGATACGTGGATATTCACGACATCAATGAAAGACCAAGACTGGAAACGCTGGTTAACCAGTTAGCTAAACTGGCAAAAAAGGAAGGAGGTGAGACTCAAAAGAGGAAGTAAAAATCAGGATCAAATTTTAACGAAACGTGAGGAGGGTTATTATGGCCAAGCTTAAATGTGGTCAATTAACAGGAAGTGTTGTTGGTGAGAAGAAGGAATCAGCAAAGGCTGAAGAAACTGCCAGAGTGAAGGAGGAGGAAATGGCAAAAATAATGGTTGGTAAAAAGGCACCTGATTTTGAGGCACCCGCGTTTGTAAATGGTGAAATTAAGATGGTAAAATTATCAGATTATCTTGGAAAATGGGTGGTTCTGTGTTTTTACCCAGGTGACTATACCTTCGTCTGACCTACCGAGCTTTCGGCAGTTGCCGAAAAGTACGATGAACTCCAGAAACTGGGAGTCGAGATTCTGGCAATAAGTGTTGATAGTCCCTTTGTTCATAAGAGCTGGCAGGAAAATGAATTATCCAAGATGGTAGACGGTGGTGTGCCTTATCCTCTATTGTCAGACGGTTCTGGCAAAATTGGGTCCGCATACGGGGTATATGATGAGGAAGCTGGTGTGGACGTAAGAGGCCGATTTATTATTGATCCGGATGGTGTCATTCAGGCAATGGAAGTTATGACACCGCCTGTGGGAAGAAATGTGATGGAATTAATTAGACAGATCCAGGCATTTCAACACGTACGTGAATCCGGAGATACAGAGGCTACGCCGGCTGGCTGGAAACCAGGAAAGCCCACTCTAAAACCTGGGCCAGATCTTGTGGGCAAAGTTTACGAAGTATGGAAAACCGAGAATGCCTTCTAGGTGTGAGTTCTCTGGTGTAACACGAAGAGGGGTAGAGTTATTTATCTACCCCTTACTTATCTTTGATCTAATTACAAATCTTTTTACTGGAGTCCCTACAAGCATGGCCAGCACACACGCCAACAAGTACTGCAACCACCTAATCAATGAAAAGAGTCCCTATCTCCTGCAGCACGCACATAACCCGGTTAATTGGTATCCCTGGGGAGAAGAAGCTTTTCAAAAGGCTAAAAAAGAAAATAAACCCATTTTTCTGTCCGTTGGATATGCAACCTGCCATTGGTGCCATGTAATGGAAAAAGAAAGTTTTGAAGATGAAGAAGTCGCAGAACTGTTAAACAGATATTTTGTTTCTATAAAGGTTGACAGAGAAGAGCGGCCGGATGTGGATCAGGTTTACATGAACGTGTGCCAGGCCATGACCGGGAGCGGAGGGTGGCCTCTTTCTGTATTCATGACTCCGGATGGTAAGCCTTTTTTTGCCGGAACATATTTCCCGAAAGAGGGCCGAAGGGGAATGCCGGGTTTCAAAGACGTTGTTATACAGATAGGAGAACTCTGGAAAAAAGATAGAGAAAAGCTATTTGCGGCGTCAGAAAATATAATCAGTGCTCTAGAAAAAAGAGTGCGGCCTGATGAGAGCGCAGAAAAAATCGGCCTGGATGTTTTAAAAAAGGCATTTGATCACATGTCCATTGCGTTTGATCCAAAGTGGGGAGGATTCAGTTTCCCACCCAAGTTTCCTACTCCTCATAATTATACGTTCCTGTTGAGGTGGTACAACAGGACTGAAGAGGCTAAGGTACTTGAAATGGTTGAGAAGTCTCTTACCGAAATGCGGAACGGTGGTATTTTTGATCAAATCGGATTCGGATTTCACAGGTATTCTGTTGATGAAAGGTGGCTTGTGCCTCATTTCGAAAAGATGTTGTATGATCAAGCGCTTATTTCAATTGCATATCTGGATGCCTATCTTGTTACGAAAAAAGACAGGTATCTGCAAGTTGCAGAAGAGATATTCACCTATGTTTTGCGGGACATGACTTCTCCTGAAGGTGGTTTCTATACGGCGGAAGATGCGGACAGTGAAGGTCGAGAGGGTAAGTTTTATGTATGGACACCTAAAGAAGTTAAATCAATTCTGGGGAACGTGAGAGGGGAATTGTTCTGTCAGTTTTATAACATTTCGGAAAAAGGAAATTTTGAAGGGGGATACAGTATTCCTCATATCTCGAAACCTCTGAAAGACATTGCGGAGGAACGGAAGATTTCCATAGATGAGCTTGCAAAGGAACTGGAAAGAGGAAGGAGAAAGCTGTTTGAAGTGAGGGAAAAACGTGTTCATCCTTTAAAGGACGACAAAATTCTTACTTCCTGGAACGGACTAATGATTGCAGCCCTGGCCAGG
>QMLL01000497.1 GCA_003646715.1 Deltaproteobacteria bacterium | reverse complement strand
TTTTGATGTCTATCTACGGGAACTGGTCAAATGGAACCGTAGATTTAATCTTACCGGAATTAAGGATCCGGTGGAGATTCAAATAAAAAACTTTCAGGATTCCATGGCGGTTTCAAAGCTTATCCCTAGAAGGATCTCGTCTCTGGTAGATATCGGTTCAGGTGCAGGGTTTCCCGGCCTGGTTCTCAAGATTTTACTCCCGCAGCTTCTCGTTTACCTCGTTGAACCAAATGCTCACCGTTATAATTTCCTGTGTCATATCAAAAGAGTTCTGAGATTAGCTGGTCTGGAAATTTACAAGGGAAGTATTGAAAAGTGGTTCAGTGAATTTGAAAATGTCTGGAGAACGATGTCACCTCTATATATTTCCAGGGCATGGAAAAAGCCTGAGGAAGTTGTAAGAAGTCTGGCTTCAAAAAACATTTCGCCTGATTCTGGTATAATTCTCATGCTGGGTGCGAAGGGGGTTATGGAACTGGTTCAACTGGTTCCGGTTTTAAAAGTCTTTGATTTGAAGGTAACCGGCTCCCAGAAAGTTATTTTAACAGGCGAGGCAGGTACCCGGCTTAACGTACTTTTGCAGCGTTAAGGTAACAATTACCCTGCCTCACTCACTTGGTGAAAGAGTCTTACCCTTCTCCAAGCTCTTTTTCTATTATTTGTTGTTTGACTTCCTGCTGTAATTTTTCCAGTTCTTCACTTATTTCGACTCTTACCTTTTTTTCTGCATCTAGGGTTTTGCACTGGGGAGGTAACTTCATGAATTCTTTTTCAACACGCATTTTGATAGTTTCCAGGTTTTCCGGGTCTCTTACTCTTTTGCCCGAAACCATAAATGTTTGTAACAGGGTATGGGCAGGTGGATGGTTCTCACTCTTGAGTCCAATGGTATCATGATCAATGAAACCGTCATCGTCGAAAAATCTGAACACCTGCTTGGCCCCAACGTATGTGACCTTGCCGGTGCTTAATTTCATAACAGGTCTGCCATCGTACTGTACAAGTTTGTAAGCCATGTCAAAATAAGGAGCGTCTGCGGAGACTCCCATTTTGGTGCCTACCCCGAAGGCGTCAATTTTAGCTCCCCTGCTGAGTACGTCGTCAATTTTAAACTCATCAAAACCACCACTGGCAAAAATCTGCACGTCTTTGAGCCCGTTTTCGTCCAGAAGTTCTCTTACCCTGATACTTAAATCCACCAGATCGCCGCTATCGAGCCTCACGCCACGCAACTGGTATCCCTGCTCCTCGAGTTCTCTGGCCACCTTAATGGCGTGACGAGTGCCTGCTATGGGGTCAAAGGTGTCAATGAGCAATACGGCATTTCGCGGGAATGCTTTTGCAAATGCCCTGAAAGCTTCTATCTCGGAAGGAAAACTCGTGATGTAAGAATGGGCCATCGTGCCGAAAACAGGTATATTATATATCTTTCCGGCGAGAACATTACTTGTACCTATAAATCCAGCCAGATAACTTGACCTGGCAACCTTTAAACCGGCGTCTATCCCCTGAGTTCGTCTTAACGCAAAATCCACCAGTCTCCGGCCCTGTGCCGCGTTGACGCATCTGGCGGCCTTGGTGGCTATCATGGTTGATACGTTTATCATGTTTATCACAAGGGTTTCCACCAGTTGAGCTTCTATAATTGGGGCAGTTACTTCAAGGATGGGTTCATCCTTGAAAAAAATAGTTCCTTCAGGCATGGCCCTCACCTGCCCAGTAAATTTAAGTGATCCCAGGAAGTCCAGAAAGTCCGGTTTGAAGAGACCTAGAGTATCCAGGTACTCGAGATCACCTTTCTGGTAGCGGAAATTCTCAAGAAAAACGAGGAGTTCTTCCAATCCGGCAGCAATAAAAAAATTCCTGTTGGGTGGATAAGCCCGGATAAAAAGACTGAAGGTTGCGGGCGCACTCATTTTCTGTTCAAAATAACTGGCGGCCATGGTAAGCTGATACAAATCGATGACCAGCTCGGGGCGGCATTCCGGAATGCATTCCATGGTTTTTCCTTCCTATATTTTTTCAATAGACAAAAAAATTTGGTGACTTTTGGTGCAATTTAAAGTTAATAAAAGCTAACGTTTTTTGTGTGGCTCAAAGTTAGTACAAAATCAAAAAGCGTTCACTGTTCAAAACTTAGTTTCCTTCAAAGCTAATGAAAATTAGCAAAAGAAAGGTTTTGAAAGATAAGATATTTATCTTTTTGTTTGAGAAAGCCAAATACGCTACATTTGGCACCGCTAGAAAATACAGTAGCCGGTCTTGGCAAGTGCTTTAGTGAAAGCTATTATATAAGCGGCGTAAATCTGCCCTAAGTGATGTGTAAAGTAACAGACAATTACTAAGAAGACAAGGGATAAAAGCACTTGAGATGGCGGATAGGAAATATCGGCTAAGAATCTTCTTGGAGGTATAGACAACTATTATGGCTTCAGGTAGAAGGGCTTTATTGGTACTGGAAGACGGAAGAGTGTTTAAGGGACGAGCTTTTGCTTCCCAGGGAGAAACGCTGGGAGAAGTGGTGTTTAACACCAGTATGACGGGCTATCAGGAGGCTCTGACGGATCCTTCGTATCACGAGCAAATCCTCACGATGACATACCCGTTAATAGGGACTTACGGAATCAACGATGAGGACAACGAGTCAAGCAGGGTACAGGTGGCGGGATTTGTCGTGAAAGAATATCAATCTGTGCCAAGCAACTGGAGAAGCAAGAAGACT
>QMLL01000496.1 GCA_003646715.1 Deltaproteobacteria bacterium | reverse complement strand
TTCAGAGCAATAAATCGCCGCCGGGCCGTGTCTTCATTCCGGGACCAAGGGTCCCCAGGTTTCTCCTCAATCTCATTCAGAGGGAGTAACACTTCCCTCCAGGTATTCCGTTTTCAAAAGTCTTTCTCCAAACCAGGGGGATCTCTTTTCTCAAATCCTCGGTTGTGTCTTTCCCCTCCTCTCTTCGCCTCGCTGCTTCGATGTTTCCCCAATTTTTACGTGCACAGCAGGCATGTCTCAGCTCCTTCAGCCTCAAGATCAAGGGTTCCGCCAGGAATCGGGTGGGCTCTTAAATTGCCTCAAGCTGTATCAAGAGTCACGCGATACTAATGAGAATTGAGATACTCACCCGCTCTCACAACAGACAGGGATTCGATTGTGGCAATGCCGACCTGAACCGGTACCTTCGCGACACTGCACGCCAGCATCGTGAAAAGGGTATTTCGCGCACTTTCGTGCTGGTAGACGAAGAAAATTCTTCCGAAATTCTCGGCTTTTTCACCTTGGCGTCCCGTGAAATACTTGTCGAGAAGTTGCCCGAAAAGTACGCAAAAAAGTATCCAAGCCGAGCCCCGGCTGTAAAGCTTGGCCGATTGGCAGTAGCAAAACACATGCAGAAGCGAGGCCTTGGAACCCACATGATGATTAATGCCATGGACAGGGTATTGAAAGTCTGTGAACACCTGGGCTTGATAGGATTTTTTGTTGACGCGAAAAACGATGAAGCCGTGTTATTTTATCACCAGTTTGGCTTTATCCCTCTTCCGGACAATCCCCTTGAACTCTTCCTGCCCCTTGCAACTATCCGTCAGGCCTTTCGCATCGGTTAATTTTTACTCGCTTTGAAACATCAGAATACCCATATCGACAAATCCATCAATATTCCCAACTGATTATAGACCAACCCCCATTTTCCCTCACCAGATGAAAGGTAGTCGGGACTTTGTAGGCCCCTTTCCAATCTCCTAATGACATGTCAAGCGACACATCGGCTTTATTTCCAGAAACCCTTATCCTCGGAGACCCCAATTTGATAGTTGGGTGAGCCTTTATTCTTTCCGGCAGTATGTTTGCGTACTCCTGTTTTGTCGCCAACTTGCGGTCCAATCCATACATGATTTTTGCTCTGTCGTTCCAAAGCGCTAAATTGCCGTTTACATCATGACTGTTCCAAGTGGTTTCCCATCTGACGAGCAGAGCCTTGATCGCGCCCTCATTAGAATTTCTTGGTTTGTAGCCTTGAAGAGTGGTTACACACCCAACAAGAATGAAAAGAGCTGAACAGAACAATAAGGCCGGAAATATTTTTTTCTTCATGATAACATCCTCCATTTCTTGAATATAGTGACCATGAGAATATTTTTAGGTGCCCAAACTGGTACGTCAAAAATGAGAAAGAGATGGCTTTTTGCACTATCATGCTACTATCTCTTCTGATCTGTTTCATAGGGGTGTATGCCTAGAGGTCCAGGGCGACCGTTGTCCATGACGTATTCACCACCATTCATTTCAAAAAGACAGATTGCATGGAACGGATATCTACCGACGGGATCAGGCACATGAATCTCTCTCGCTTTGTATCCAGCTTTACGGAGACAATAAACTGTGAAACGAGTTATAGAAACGCATTCACCCTTATTATGCTTAAATACATACCTTGGAGGAACCCACGGTAAGGGCAATGACCTCCAATCTACATAATGAAATCTCTTTCTTTCGTAATAATCAATGAGCTCGGGCGCATTCAATCTATCTGTAACTACGTCAAAACTCTTCCATCTGGAATACTCCGTATCACCAAACTTCCAGGACTTATCAAGTAATTCTCTTAGGGAGTAATGGATAAATTCCTTATCAAGTTCGCCATCCTCAGCTAGCCAAAAAATAGCCTGTAACGGGGAGCAATATTTTCGCACCTCAGGCAAACCAATTTTATACAGTCGTGTGAAAGCGGAATCAAAACCTATCGGTTCTTCTTGGTAAATTTTTGCTATGGTGGCTAAAGCCTTTTTTTCTTTTACCGAGATGCCATCTGTGAGTTCAGGTATCTTGCCCAACTCCATTGCAAGCAAAGGATTTCTAAGTGCTAAATGTGAGAAATTTGAAGGGTATCCCGGTCCTCGGTAAGGTGAGTTTGGGGTTGTGGCAGTCGCACACCCATAGAGGAATGCCCCAAGAACGCAGATGATACAGAAACGTGGGGCACATATCATCAGTCTTTTCATTATGATACCAGCCTGGCTGTAATTTGTCAGTCGTTTAACAATTGTTCCAAGCTAATAAAAAAACCTGCTATGTAGGGATCCCCTTCTGCATGAAAACTGGGTAACAGGTTGAAATCTATGTGAGGTATTTTATACCGGGTAAAGTGCGCATTGTCAAAATAAAACGCTGACCCAAAATACCAGATTATTACATAAAATGGTTTACGCAGATCTGTGCCCAGAAAATCGACGCGGCGAGTGTAAACCTTCCACACGTTCTATTTTGTCCTTTCTTAATTGGTACGTTGATCCTCTCCGATTGTCTTGCGTCCTGGCTTTTTCTGTTTTTTCTCATTCAAGCTCCTATCATGGCGGGGACCCGCTGCATATCATGTCACGGCCGGCGTCGTGGACGAGCTGCAGCGTGGTTGCCGCCTGGTTGAAATAGTTTGTGCATTTGCAATCTTTCACCAGTACTTCTCCGGCATTGACCGGGCAAACGCCGTTCTCGCATGCCCGGAGG
>QMLL01000495.1 GCA_003646715.1 Deltaproteobacteria bacterium | reverse complement strand
GAAGGAGAGAGACGACCCAGCTATGCTGCAACCATCCATAGCTTGGCGTTCAATAAATATTCGTCAGAAGAATGAAAATTGAAAAAAATGGGAGAGTTATTTTTCTTCGTCTTTTTTCTTCTTCAGATAATAAAGCTTAGCTCTCCCTATTTCAAGATGTTCAACAACCCCCCGTGCTTCAAGTAGCTCTAAATGCCACCTTGTCGTGGGCCATGGAGTGTCTGTTATCTCTGCTAACTCCTTAATCGTATACCCCTCGAACTTCGGAGCGTCCTTAAGCGCCTCTTCGATTATTTCATCGAGTGATTTCTTCTCTTCATCCCTTGCCATGGGACTCATACCTCCTCCTGTTAAAGTATTTTTAATATTAATGTTATTAACAAGATTAAGATATATAAACTTTTCAGTGGAAGTAGAGGTTTTTGAGAAAAATCACATCATTTCGCGGGTTTTTGAGGGTGAAAATTCACAATCATTACAACTATGATCGGGTAGGCATATCCTTTGCAAGAAAATCACGATAATGGTGAAATTCCTCTTCATCCTTCTACTGCTTCTAACTTTTCAAAACCCAAGCACGTACTTCACGTAGTTGGATAGCCCTATCGAAGATGGGCGTTTTGCAGGGTGGGCTTTTGGAAAGCCTACACTTGATCATAGGAATTATGTGGGAGTTGCAGGGAGAAGGGTGAGGAGGGTTGTGGAAGGGGAATAAGAAACGATAATGGTACGTCTGGGCGTTTTTTATTGCTATTTCTGATCTTATTGGCGTTGCTTGTTGGTTTTGTGGTTTGCTGGAAAAAGAGGATTAAAAAAGTATAAGATGGCATAAGGTCATATATTCAGGATTGAGATCCATGAAAACAGCAGTTCAGTTTGGAAGAAGAACCAGAGAGTTTGAGATCATAGAATCACCCATCCCACATATTTTGGTAGACTCAAAGAAGGAGCTTCATGGATGGTGGGAAGGGATAGAGCCATACGGCAACAGGGAGTGTACCGCCGAGCGTCTTCTCATAAATCCATACAACGGCTGCACCCACAACTGCTTCTTCTGCTATGCTCACGCACTTGGAGGGTATTTCAAAACGTTCAGGGAAGAAAATGGGATCGTTACTGTATTCAGGGACTTTGACAGGATTATCTCAAATCAACTGGATAAAGTGAGCGTTGCAAGCTGTGGCTACCTCTCACCTGTCACAGACCCTTTCCAACCGATAAACAAGGAATATGAGTTGAGCGAGAAGATAATAAAAGAGTTTGTCACTCGAAACATCCCGATTCAGTTTACAACAAAGGGGAGAATCCCCGATGACGTGATAAGGCTGATAAAAGGACAGGAACACTCCTTTGGACAGGTTTCTATCCTGACAACAGATGAAGAGAAGAGAAAGAAACTTATGGAGGGGGGTGCATCGACTGATGAGCTTTTTAGAAATATAGAGCGACTTGCAGATGAGGATGTATTCACCGTTTGTAGAGTTGATCCTGTTATTCCCCACGTTACAGATGAGAGGGGGGAGCTTGAGGAGCTTGTAAATCGGGCGATTGATTCAGGCGCAAAGCACATCATCGCAAGTTGTATGGATATTCCTGCATCCTTAAAGGGCGAGATTTATGCAAAGCTCGAGGAATGTTTTGACATCTCAAAAAGTAAACTGAATAGATTGTATACTGAGCGAATAAGAGGTGATTTTAATGCAGATCTGGGTTATCGAAGAAAACTCTTCAGGACCATGAGGGAGATATGCGATAGAGCCGGTGTTACGATGGCACTGTGCATGGAGTTTGAATCACTCGGCGGTAAGAACGTAAAGGGATTGAACAGGGAGTTTATGAGTTCAAATAACTGTGAAGGGATCGACGTTCCGATATATGTGAGAAGAGGAGACAGGTTTGAGCCTGTTGAGGGATGTGATGGGAACTGTCTTGGTTGTTATCGATCCGAGAAAATATCAGTCTGTGGACTCCCGCTGAATGAAGCCAGAGCATGGAAATTGAGAGATTACAGGGGGTGGACTAAAGAGATTAATCAGAAAGCGAGAGATAAAGCTCAGAGGACTTTTAGAGAGGGGTGGTTTTGATATAGCAGAGCAGGTAATGCGGGATTTAGGTCTTGAATGGTATGGTGTGTATGGTCATTACGGTATAATCGTCAGAGATCCGAAAGGGGTTGTGCTGGATGAGTTAAAGAATAAAATTGAAGTGGATGGGTGGGCACACATTCCAGACGGTCTCTATGGATCGATCGACAGGTGTATCAGGGCTGTATTCGGCATGGGATTGGAAGAAGTTTTATCGAGATATGAGAAAGAGATAAACATAGGAGAACTTTGAAAAACTCCCCACCCTCAACCCTACCAAACACAACAAACCACTAAAAAATCTTTTTAACCAAAACCGAAAGCATTATTAATCTCTTTTCCTAATATAATAATTATGAAGTCCCTAATCGATTATTTTTTGAATGAAGAGTACGCAAAGGTTGAACGTCTTGGTGACAGGCTTGCAGAAATAGATCCCCTGATTAACTGGGATGCTTTCAAGCCCATCATAGCTGGAATGTACAGAAACAAGACAGAAAAAGGTGGAAGACCCAACATCGACGAGGTCGTTATGATAAAAATGCTCGTGCTTCAGCAATGGTATGGTCTCTCAGATCCCGAACTTGAAAGACAGGTAGCAGACAGAATCTCTTTTCGGAAATTCCTTGGTTTTCCTGATGCTATT
>QMLL01000494.1 GCA_003646715.1 Deltaproteobacteria bacterium | reverse complement strand
CCATTGTTGATGAACATAAAATTAACTGTAGAAATTCCCAAGGGAAAGGAAAATTCCAGATCTTACAGGTTGTTCAAGGACTACCTATATCGATCTGTGGCCGATTTAAAATTTTACAAAGAAAGAATGTCTAAATGGGATCTCATTCTTGTTAAAGAGCTCCATAAAATTGTTTCAAAATGGCCCGGTAAAATGCCAGTTCATCTTAAGGAGGTTACCGATGTAGAGATCATGTGATGTGTACACGCCGGGGAAATACTGGGGGGTGCTACCATGACAGACAAGTTTAACGGAACACTCAGAGTAAAAGGCATCGACACGTTCCACCTATTACCCGTCTCACGAGAAGAAAAGGAGAAGAAAAAGGGCGAAAAACGCAAAAAGAAAAATAAAAAGACAGACAAATCTCCTTTGCGCGGAGCCAAAAAGGGTAGATCAATCGACATTATCGCCTGAGATAGGCATTCTAAAGGAACCATTTACGACCTCTTAAAGGCTTCAAAAATTTATTGGCATTACATTGTGCTGGAGATACAGGAACATGTTAATCAGCGGAAACGTATATCAAATTATCCATGTTGTACTGGACGTTATTCTACTCTTATTGCTAATGCACATCATCAGGAACAAGAACAGGAAAGATCCTCTGGTACCACGGGACGTCATCGATACCCTCGAGAAGACCATTGAACAAACTCGAGAAATAAACACCCAATTTGAGACTGCCCTATCTGAAAGAAAAACGATAATCGAGAAATTGGTTGGAGAACTTGACAGAAAGCTACAAAAGGCAAATCAAGCGATAACAAAACTTGAGAAAATTCAAGGTGATACCTCGGGCGGCTTTGCACGAAATCAAAGCCCTGCCACATCTAACGACATTATAAAGAAAATACTCACAAACCTCGATGATGGCCTGTCAATTGACGAGATATGTTCGAAATACAACAAACCGAGAGGTGAAGTAGAGTTAATAGTCAGACTGTATTCCCAGAGCAAATCCCATCTTAGACAGCATGTAAACACTTCATAGAGACAAACAACCATGCTTAGAAATCCACTTACCTCTTCAAATAAAATAAGCCAACCCACCATTACGATTCAAACAGCCAAAAGTTTCTCAGTCGGACAAACAATAAAAGCATATGTCATAGCAAGTCTGTCGTCTGACCGCTTCATTCTCAACATAAATGGGCAAAATCTTCATGCAAAGACCAGTGCTCCTCTATCTACCGGGGAAATAGTCCACTTGAAGGTGATATCTCTGTTCCCGAAACCCACGTTGGAAATTCTGGGAGAACACCTGCAGAAGGCATCTCAGAGGGAGCTTTTCCCTCCTTTGATAACACTTAATGAAAATTCAAGTTCAGAAAGCATTGCGCAACTATTTGAAAATGCCAATGAAACAATTGATGGAAAACTGATAGCAAAATCGGGCAACAGGGTTAAGATTCAAGTAGGAAATGAGATTCTGGAAGGCACCCTTTCAAACCAAAACATTGAGAGCACCAAGCTCAGACTCAAAATTCTTTCAGTTTATCCGCGAATAATCCTGGAAACCTTAACTGACCAGAGCCCTGTAAAATTTGACCCTTTGTCTTCTTTCATTGATCAATACACCAACTTGAAGGACTCACTAAATACAGGAGAAACACGCTCCACCGACTCCAGGTTGCATCAGGATGTAAAAGATTATGTGCTTACAGCTCTTTCTTCCGTGAAAGCAGACAGTAAGGGCTCTTTGACAGAGAGTAAAACTTGGTACAAGATAATAAAAAATGTGGCAAAAGAATTTTCATCCCCTGACGAAACAAAACCATTGGACATCCAAAAGCTACTACAGGGTTCAGGTGACATTACAACATTGGTCCAAGATATTAATTCAATATTAGCAAACAACAATCAATTCGTCTGCCCCATCCCAATTATCGAAGGCGACCGAATCCACTTCGCTGAGATAGTGATTAGTAAAGAAAAAAAAGGCGAACATCCAGAAAGAAGCAACAAAGATACGTATAATGCTTTTATCTGTCTTGAAACCGAGGTCCTGGGAACTCTCGAAGTGAAAGTTCAATTACACCTTGGCAAAATAAATGTAAATATCAAAGGAAACGCTTTGCAGGTAGTAAAATTAATTTCAGACAATCTGGACAAGTTGAGAGAACTTCTGGAAACTCAAGGACTGAAAGTTGGATCGGTCTCTACCACATATGAAAAGGAAACACCCCGTTTCAGGGAATTGCTGATTAGAGAAGTGTTGAAAAAGAATGCGGGACAGATGGACATTGTTGTTTAAGGATTCAGAGCGTGGTCGAGGAAAAGAGAAAAAAAGCTGTTGGAATTAAATATGATCCTGCTAGGGATGACGCACCCAAGGTTAAAGCGAAGGGGGCTGGATATCTGGCTGATCGTATACTCAACCTGGCCAGAAAGCACGGTGTACCTATAAAGCAGGACAACGAGCTGGTAGAAACACTTTATGCCCTTGATATTGACCAGGAAATCCCTCCCGAGCTTTACAGGGCTGTCGCAGAAGTTTTAGCTTTTATTTACAGGTTAAGCGCCCAATTGAAAGAATAAATCTAAAAAGCTGCTGGGTATAGTATACCACCATCATGAATGGCTGGCACACTCACGATTCCTATAAAAACCCAGGAGAAATTCGGCATCCTTCGGTGAAAGATCGAATTTTGCTATTGCTTTATTTACCAACGATAATACATCGGCATT
>QMLL01000493.1 GCA_003646715.1 Deltaproteobacteria bacterium | reverse complement strand
TGCCGACCGGGTGTTAAATGCATATCCCGGTAATCCATCTACCTTAGTAAAGGTAAACACCTTCCCGTCTGAAGTTATATAGTATATTCCCTTATTGGCTCCAATCCAAATCCGGTTATAATCATCTAACAAAACATTACATATCATTGTCTGCTCAAGAACTTTTTTATTATTGAAAAATCCGGCTTTTAGTTTTGTCTTGTCATAATACGACAGTCCCGAGCGTGTCCCTATCCAGATAACATTGTCTTTCCCTTCACCAAATGAGATTATATCATTATCGCTAAGTTGCAATTTCTCTCCCTGAATGTTTTTTATCCGACTAAATCTCTCACCAGCACGTTTAAGGTAATTTACACCCTTTTTAGTTCCAATCCACATCCACCCCTGCTTGTCTTCATGTAACACATTAACCACATCACTGCAAAGCCCCGAAGCCTCCTCCGGATTACCGGTATCTTCAAAGAAACTGATTATTTTTTCCTTATCGTACTTATACAATCCAAAATTTGTTGCAATCCAGATATCTCCCAAACGATCCATCAACAGATCATTTATGGAATTATGTCTTAACAGATTTGCAAATTCAATGCTACCAGCATAGTTAAACTCCTTAACAATACCGGTACTTTTATTAACCTTAAAAATCCCATAGGGTGTTCCCAACCACAAAAAACCATCTTCACCTTCAAGAATACAATTTACTTTATCCTCAAATCCATACTCCAGATTATGGTTCACGTTATAGTGTCTGGCTGTTTTATATTCTTTATCAATCCTGTAAAGTCCATCACAATCGGTTCCAAGCCACAACACACCATCCTTATCAACCATCACAGCAGTAAAGTTATAAGTATTAAGATTAAACGGTGTATTTGAACTAGCAGATATCGAGTGAAATTTAGGCTCTGCCAGTATGACCTTTACTAAGCCTCTGTTTTTTGTGCCAACCCACAGAATACCACTCCGGTCAAACAACATACTTGTAATCTGCATATCTTGAAGAGGCTCCCAACCAATTTCACTCTCGTTAAATACCGAGTGCGAGCTATAAGGAAACTTATATAATTCAACTCCCCTTTGAGTACCCAGCCAGAATTCATCATCAAGACTCTTAACAATGCAATTAATTGACACATATCCAACCTGAGAATCTTCAGCCCATATATACGAGAGCTCATTTGTTTTGAGATTTATTTTCTTCAGTCCACTATCACAACCTACATAAACTGTAGAATCTTCTGCAAACAACAGAGTACTGATATCATCATTCATGAATATTCCATTACTTTGAAATCTGGAGAATGTCTCTTTTTTCAGATCGAATATTAACAGTCCGTCTTTACTTCCTATCCAAACCTCTTTATCCTGTCTGAATACAACAGGATAGCTGTTATACCTGCCCGATTTAAAAACATTGTTGTAGTGATTGTACTCTGTAATCAATTCAAGATTTACACCTATTTTGACAAGATAGTTTGGAGTAACAGCCCATACAAATCCATTATTCTCCGCCATGCCTAATATATCAGATTCAGACAATTGAATCTTGTCGTGTAAAAGAGAATAGAGTGAATTAAAACTATTTGTTTTCCGCTCCCAGATTGCTATTCCATTATCCTTTGTTCCCACCCATATATTTCCATCCGGTGTTTCAATTATAGATTGAATAAAATTACCTGAAATGGTGGTTGAATCAAGAGGGTCATGCTTATATTCACGAAACTCATATCCATCGTATCTATTTAGTCCATCCTCTGTACCAACCCACAAAAAGCCTCTGCTATCCTGAAAAATTGTTGTTATTCTACTGTTTGAGATTCCTTCATTGATGGAAAGTTGTTTAATTATTGGCACAACAGAACTCCCATAAACCGGATTATTCATTAGTAATCCGACATATGTAAGAAACCACAAAAGGTTTAAATGAGTTCTTTTCCCCTTAAAAGATTCAAACATTACATTCCATTCTAACTTTGCTAAAATACTAAAAATTGCCTTTAACCCGAAAAAAACACAAATATTATACTTGCAGTGAAAAGATAACTCTTTAGCACTGTTCTGAACCGAGAAGTTAATTGTCAAAAAAACCCGGTAAATAATCATTACCGGGTTTAACTTATTAAAACAGTCTTTGTTTTATTTTATTCCTGCCTTCTCCTTGAAATATTCAAGATTTTGAGATTTAGGCCTCTCTATTGGAAGTCCGTAGAGTCTGTCCCATACTAATTGAGTTAACACACCCAAAGATCTTGAAACACCAAACAGAACGGTATAAATATTAAAATCTGTTATTCCGGCACTTGTTAACAGCGATCCGGAAATGGCATCTACATTAGGCCATGGATTTTTTATTTTACCAATGCTTCCCAATATGTCAGGAACTACATCGTAAATATTACTTACAATCTCCATATGAGGAGAATCAGGCATATGCTTTTTAGCAAACTCTAACTGAACAGTAAATCGTGGATCGGTCTTACGTAGAACGGCATGACCATATCCGGGTATAACCTGACCATTAGCTAATGTCTGTTTTGTATAATCTTTAATCTGCTCTTTTGAAGGAACTTCAACACCAATATCACGCTTCATCTTATTTATCCAGTGCATCACCTCCTGATTAGCCAATCCGTGCAGAGGACCTGCAAGTCCGTTCATTCCGGCAGAGAAGCTATAGTAAGGATTAGAAAGAGCTGAACCTACAAGGTGAGTAGCATGAGCTGAAACATTTCC
>QMLL01000492.1 GCA_003646715.1 Deltaproteobacteria bacterium | reverse complement strand
TGAAAATATTTCCAAAAGCAAAAAAACCATAAAGAGTAGCAATAAACTGTGTGGAAGCTCCGTAATTAAGAATTAATACATAGGGTGCAAAGGTTAAAAAAACCTGTTTACGTGCTCCAAAAAACATCTCCAGAATATAGTATCTTGTAAATTTACGTTTAAGCATAATTCTCTGACGTTTTACATGCTCTTTACTGGAATGCATACGAAAAGTAAAAACAAGAGCCAGAAATGTAAAGACTGCACCAATAATAAATAAAATCCTAAAAACAGATACCGAACCCAGATGTCCAAGACCTATAAATAAAACAGTAACCAGATAATAACCTATTACAGATCCAATATTTCCGGAACTCCGTACCAGACCAATGGCAACCCCTTCTTTACCAGGAAGTGAATTATGAATTGCAATAGACTGCCTTAGGGGCATTATAAGATGATCACCTGTACTCCATAAAACTATAAAAGTAACTGCAATCCATTTTACTTCCAAAGCAAATGCAAGACCTGTCATACCCAATAAAGAAATAAAGAATCCAATTCTAATTATTCTGTTTTCGGGGATTCTATAGAGTAAGGCCAGCATTAGAAAAAGAAGTAGACCAGGAAGCTCCCGGAGGAACTCAACAACACCTCTTTCAAATCTATCAACATGAAGTATTTCAGCCAGAAAATTATTCAGAACTCCGCCATATATTCCTGCAGCTATACCAAAAATGAACATACTGAATAAAAATGATTTAATTGATGAATCTTTAAAAACCTGTTTTGCTTTAATCATTATTTTAGCCAGACCATCCCATAAGAAGGCAATTCAAGATTTACCCCCCCATTCTCATCCATAGAGAATACTCTACCTGTTAATTTATCAGTTAGTTTTTCTTCTTTTTTCAAAAGAAGCCACTCCTCATACATACCAGAAAGAGTAGCTGGAAGTAATTGACAGGAAATTGTACTACTTGAAATATTACCAATTATTAGAGAATGATCCCCATTATAGTACGGATGATTTAAAAATACCTGGTCTGTAAGAGTGAGAAATTCAAAATCATTACTCCCCGGATAAAATGCATTATCAGTAGTTCTAAGTTCCAGTAACTTATTTATTAGAGGGAGGTAAGCTTTTTGAAAAGGATCTGCGGGATGGGATAAGTTTATTTCCGGCAGATAATTTTTATGCCTGTTTAAATCCCTTGGTTTACCTGATATTTCCATTCCACGAAGATCATTTTTTACTCCTAGTAAATCATTAAAATATATTGCAGGGACAGACTGTCCGATTGTAAGGACATAGCCCTGAGCCAGAGCTAATCTTGAAGCTTCCAAATTTGGATCAATTGAACCGCTGTCACTAAGCTCTAATTTTAGGGAACTTCGGGTTGTAGCACAAAGTTCATATATTGTTTTACCATCTATAATCCAGTTTAGAAAAAAATCTATAGCCGGGATAGAGATTAGATTTTCAGGATTAAGACCGGATTTCCTGGATATCTTATTTATAAGATTATCCCTGTTCAACATATCTTTATTTAATACGTAGGCATTACCCAAAGCTACAGACTCTGGTGTAAATATCTCCAAAAGTTCACCCTTAAAGTTAATCAAGCCTGATTCATTTATAACTTTATCAAAGGTATCTGCAGATATTTCTCCGATAGGAACAGTGCGAAACTTTGCCTGACCTCCTTGTTTTTCTATTGTATTTTTTAAATTATAGAATTGCTTAATACTTACATGCCCATCCATTCTGTGAACACCAAGACCCTGTACAGACCGGCCGTCATGAGTAGACAGCATTACAAAAGGAACAAAATTATCGGGCACTTTCTGTTTATAGAGTTCATAATAACTCTTTAATGGCTGGAGGGTCTCTTCATTAAATGCAGTGATTGTAGAATTAACAGGCCCAAACAAATATGCAAAGCCCCCCTCTTCTTCCATTTTATAAACAACAGGATCGGGACTGTTTACCTCATCCAAAGGTAAAACTGATGGAGAACTTAAGGCCATAAGCTTTCGTATAAATGTAATAAACCTGTTACCCTCTTCCATATCAAAGTTTTTCTTACCCTTTTCCTTCCAAAGATACTTTATTGCATCCATACGCATCATAGCTAATTGTCCGCTGGAAAGAAGGTGGTACAGGTCATCAATAATCATTTTAAACCCATCCTGGCTGCAGGGGTTTATATCTGCCTGAGATTCACTAAAAGTTGTGTAGATAAAAAACTTCTCTCCATATACCACATCATCATTACTGGTAAAAATATCTTTATAATGTGGGTCAAGGCCTATTACTTTTAGAAAATCACCCATGTTTTCAAAATTATCATCTTTTAAAATTTTCTGATTTGCCTGAATCTGTGAATTTTCAAATAAAATATCTTCTTCAATACCATTATCTTTTAACCAGCTTAAAAAGCCTGTAAAAATTCTTTTATCTGCAGAACTCAAACCCTGATCATTTTCTACCTTAAAATAGATAGAAAGGAATTCAACAATTCTATTATCCAGAGATGGAAGCCCATTATCTTCAAAAATAGTATTCATATTTTTAGTGTAGACAGGATATTTCCGCATCCCTGTATATAAAGGGAATGGTCTTGGCCTGAAGGTTTTGTACAGTGAACCATCGGATTTGGCATTAGAATATTCTTTCGGGCTTATAATTATAAATGCATCTCCGGAATTTGTTCCTTTTCTATAAGCTTCCAGAGCATCACTGTCTATATCCAAATGAT
>QMLL01000491.1 GCA_003646715.1 Deltaproteobacteria bacterium | reverse complement strand
ATCCGAATAGGATTTCAGCAACTTAGGAATATTAAAAAGGCAACCATAGATCTCATATTGAAAGAGCGAGAAAAAGAGAAGTTTCAGTCATTGAACGATTTTTTAAAAAGGGTACCGATCAAGGATGCTGATTTCAGCGTGCTGGTCAAAAGCGGAACCCTTGATATCATTTCGGGTCGCTTTAACCGTCCACAGATGTTCTGGTTTTACAGATTATGGCAAAAAAACAAGAACCTGATGCCGTGGTTAAGCCCCGTAACGGAAAATCAGCTCCCCGAGGTTGAGGATTATTCCGAAGAAACAAAACTGGTTCACGAGCTGGAAACACTCGGGCTGTATTATTCTATTCATCCGTTAACTCCTTTAAGAAAAAGGATGCGTAAATCCCAGACCAATACAATCCCGGCAGCAAATCTAAAGGACCATAAGGGTAAAATAGTTTCTATTCTTGGCTGGCTGGTTACCAGAAAAGAAATAATCAGTCGTACAGGGGCTCCCATGGAATTTATTTCCTTTGAAGATGAAACAGATATTTACGATGCCGTTATGTTTCCAGACATTTACAGGAAGTTCTGCCAGCACCTTGATTCTTGCAATGCCTTTATTTTAAAAGGAAAAGTTACGTCAGAACTGGGAGCCACTCAACTTGAGATCAAAACTATATCACCCCTATCCTAGTCTTCGGATTTTATTTTCCACGCAACTCCTGCATAAACACGCACCTCGCCTCTGGCAATTTGACAAACTGTGAGAGATCAGTTATTAATAATATGCTCCTTTATTTTTAAGTGCGATTCTAAAAAAGAAGTCGCATAGTGAGATGGTAAGGGAGGTGATAGTTTTTCCCGCCTATTCTTAGCAAGTTTGTCCCCATTGAGCCTTCCGCCATTGCGCTACGTTAATTCAGCTCCTAAGAAAGAGGGAAAAAATATTCTCAATATGAGCAAATCTCTTCTTCTCAGGTGGAAGCATCTTGAAACACAAATTTATTTAAAGGGGTGTAACTATTTGACAATAAAAAAGTAATCACATTTTACACATATTCGGAATGATATTTGCTTCATACTAGTAGCTTATTGTTAAAAAAAAGAATATTTTACACACAATCTGAGACAATTAAAAACAACTAACCTCATTAAATCGCTTCATTTCATTCTAGCCACACAAAGAAGGGGGGAGCATGAAAAATGTTAGATTACTTCTTTTGTCCCTAGGAATTATTCTTTTTTTATCTTATCCCGCATCCGCCCAGTTGACCTTTGATTGCGACTTTAATCAGGACGGAGTCTACGAAAGCTCCTGGGTAGCCTTTCCCGGGCAGGAGGTCATCACGGATATTTATGTTTCGAACGTACCAGAGCCTGGTCTTTTTAGTTTTGGTTTCTTTCTGGTTTATGCAAATGATATTCTCGATTTAGACGTTTCTGGTATATCGATTGATTCAGATTGGTATTCAGGGGAGATATCCGACTCAAACGGACAAGCGACGATCACAGGGGCAAGATGCCCAGTTTGTGGCATTACTGGAAACAACATAAGAATGGTAACAGTAACCTTCTATGCAACTTCCGTAGGTGCATCAGAATTGTGGTTGTTGGACCGCGGTGATACAATACATGATTTCGTTTTAACTGATGGAACCGTTCTCGATTCAGACCTTGGAACTGGCATCGCCGTCGGCACCGTTTCTGTACACAGGGTCGGAGACTTCGACGGAGATGGTGATGTCGATGGCCTTGATCTAAGTGAATTTGCAGATCAATACGCAAATTGCACTGAATTCTGCCTCGCAGATATCAACTGGAACGGGGAAATTACAACTGATGATCTGGCTCTATTCGGTGTAGCATTCGGTTCTGCACATTGAAAGTAAGCTGAAATTTGGCCTTTAACTATTTGCAACAAATAAACTTAAATCCTTGAAGAGGAGTGCTAAAAGAAATGGCAGAAAAGGAAAATCTAGGTAACGAAGAAACTCAAGAAGAAAGAGGCGCAGGAACACAGGTAAGAATAAAATTTAATACCGGTAACTTAAAAAGTTCTTACGTAAATTTTTGTAATGTCACCAGTACAAGGGAGGAAGTAATACTCAATTTTGGATTAAATAAGGACTGGGACAGGAGCCAGCGAGAAATACAGGTTGATCTTGAACATCGTCTTATATTGAGTCCTTTCGCGGCAAAACGCCTTCATATTATGCTGACAAACCTGCTGGACAATTACGAAAGACGATTTGGCAAAATCAACATCGAGCCTGTAGAAAGAACCGGGATTCAACACTGAAAGCAGGAGTCCCAGGAGAGCTCGGCTCACTGAATAAGGGCGTGAGAAATCAGCACAGAGTTTACTCATGCGGATTTTCTACCTCATGTGATTCCACCCGTTAGTCTCAGCCCAAAAATTGTGGCTCCAGGGCACATCCGGTGCCGCCACAATAAAGATGTGTCCAACCCTGTGTATAGATTTTAAGCAAGCAGGCTTAAACTTCTAATTCACAAGGGAATTATTAATAAACCGAAAAGGTCGGACTCCAGAAATAGAAACTATATCATTACGGTCGGATTACCTTGATGGCAATAGAATCAATAACAAAAAAAATCGAAGAAGTTAAAAGTAAAGGCTCTACACACAGCGAAGACTTGCTGTGGGCCAGGTTTGTTGAAGCATCAACCGCCAGGAATCTATGTGAAGCATGGCTAGCACTTCAAAGCAGTAGAATCCAGGGGGTGCATTGCGGCCTCGTCCTT
>QMLL01000490.1 GCA_003646715.1 Deltaproteobacteria bacterium | reverse complement strand
TTAGAAACTTTAACTCTTATATTTTTTTGACGATAAAGAAAAGAAAAGCTTACACTCTTCCAGCGATAAGGAAGTCGAGGTTCTATATATAATCTTTCCTGTCTTAACTTTAACCCGGCAAATCCAAATATTACTGCCTGCCAGGCCCCTCCCAAAGAAGCACTGTGAATTCCTTCGGAAGTATTTCCGTAGAGATTACCGATATCTATTCTCAGAGAGAAATTAAAAAAATTGTAAGCTCGCGGTAAATCTTTCACCCAGGAAGCTAAGATTGAATGGATAGCTGGACTCAAAGAAGACTTGTGCACTGTTCGGGGTAAATAAAAATGGTAATTTACCAATTTACTCTTGTAAGAAAAATACTCATCAAGCAAATAGATAAGCATCAAGACATCAGCCTGCTTTATTATCTGGGTATATTTTAAATCTTTGCTTTTTAACTTGGCCGGAATAAGAGGTAAGCCATATTCATCAGTCTGAACAGGCAATATCTTTTTTAACTTAAAATAGCCATCAAATTGCTCAATTAATCCCTCCTTATTAATATTAACCTTAACTTTAGAAGCCATCTTCCGCCAGGAGGTGACCTCTTTATCCTTTAGGTTTATCTTTTTCTTTAATTCAAAAAGTAAATTCTTCCTTCTCTCTTTAAGTAAAATAAAACTCTTATAGGCAGTAACTAAAATCCATTTAGCTAACATATTGGTATAGGCATTATTATTTACATCTATGTGAAATTCATCAGGACCAATCACTCCATTAATCTCAAACCTATCTTTCTTCTTGTTATATTCTAAACGGCTGCTCCAGAAACGAGCAATTTCAAAAAGCATCTCATAGCCACAATATTCCATAAATTTCTCATCGTTAGTCCATTGATAATACCTATAAACCGCATAAGCAATATCAGCAGTAATATGCTCTTCTAACTTGTGGGTGTAAATCTTTATAACTCTTCCGTCAAAATCTTTAGCCCAGGAAGGGGTTTCCTCCTCGCCAGTATAGGCTGATTCCCAGGGAAACTTTGCTCCTTTAAAACCTTTACTCTTAGCTAACTGCCGGGCTTTATCTAAACGCCGGTAGCGATAAAGAAGGAGGTTTTTAGCTACCTGAGGAAAGTTTAAGATATAAAAAGGCATAAGGAAAATCTCAGTATCCCAGAAGATATGACCCCTGTAACCTTCTCCTGAAAGAGTTCTTGCTCCCACGCTGGAGAAACCATAATCATAGTTAGCACAGTTAAGCAAATGATAGATATTAAACCGGAGATTAGTCTGAAAATCATTAGATACACCTTCAATAGCTATATCTGCTCTCCTCCAGAGTCTTTTCCAGGCTTTTGTGTGGGAATAAAGTAGGGTAGAAAACTTAGACCTAAAAGCCTTATTAAATATCTTAAAAGTCTCTTTTTTGAATGAGGAATGGTCTTCTTTGTAGGGGAAGCGCTTAACACAAAATATCTTAGTAAAAATTACAGTTTCTCCTTTCTTAACTCTCAAACGAAAGATATTATCCTTTTGATAGATTTTCTTCCTTCCTTTTTCATAATAGAACCCACTCCAGAAAACTACTGGATGTTTTCTCTCCAAAGTTTCTATCACTAAATAACCAGCCTTATAAGCCTGGCCTAACTCCCTAATCCGGAAATGTTTTTTTCTTCCTTCACTTAAAACCGAAGCATTAAACACTGCTGTATCTATACCAGTATTTACATCCAGAGTAACTGCTGAAGTTAAAGGAGAAAACACTATCTGAAGAACTCCAATATTTTTACAAGCCATAGAAATAAACCGCAGAGACTGATAGTCATAAATTCTTCCCTTTGTATCCTTATATAGAGTATGACGAATAAGAACTCCATATTTTAAATTTAAAATTCTTCTATGCTCCAAATAATCCATAGCTACTAAATCTAATTTTTCTCCTTCTATAGTAAGTCGGAAATTAACAGGGTTGGGAAGATTAACCAATTCTGCTACCTGAGAACCTAATCTATCATAGAGACCGGCTAAATAGGTTCCTGGACAAGAATCATAAGGAATCTCTTCTAAAATTCCCCTTGCCCCTAAATAACCATTCCCTAAAGAAAATTGAGCTTCTCTTATATTCTGAAGTTCTCGCACAAACTTATCCTCTTTAATTAGCCAGCTCTCATCTTTTAAAAATTCTGAATAAAATTCCTTAACCATAATTCTTCTTTTCCAATTCCTGAGCATAAGTATAATTTATAATCTTGCTCTTACTTAATTCTAGATTGGGAAGAACTATTACTGATTTATTATCTAAAGAGAGAAATTTTGACCTCCTTACTCCCACCTCTAAGACTTTCACTTCCTCTCCTGAAGGAAGCTTAATCCTGTCTCCTATCCGAAAAGGCCTGTCAACCATAATCATAAAGCCGGAGATAACATTGGCAATTGTATCTTGAGCCGCTAAAGCTATGGCTAAAGAGCTCACTCCTAAAGTAGCAATCAACCCACTTATATTTATCCCAAAAAGAGGAAGGATAATCAGTAAAGCCAGCACCCAGATTACTATTTTAGCCCCTCTCTGGATTAAGGGGATTAATTCTTTATTTAGGGGTATAAGTCTTTCTTTATCAAGGAGGTGAGAATAATAACTTAAAATACCCGAAACTACTCTCTGAAGAAAAAAACCTATAATTACCACTAAAAAAGAAAGAAAATACTTGCCTATCTCTTCAGAGACCTTAGAATTTAAGAAAGGGGCTATTCTTAAGCGGTAAATTAT
>QMLL01000489.1 GCA_003646715.1 Deltaproteobacteria bacterium | reverse complement strand
CCATAAACCGGATGCTCAAAACACCTGACAACGTGCATGAGGGCATCCGCGGGACGAATGTTACTCAGAAATTCCTCTCCCAGCTCTTTTTTCCCTCCTTCTTTTACAAACGCCTGATCCACGAACTGAACCGAGGCATGGATCACTTTAGGCTTCTTGTATACTTTCCCGAGAAAGTCTAGCCTTTCGTCTGGCACTGCCGCCACTCCAATATTTGCCCCCTTTTGCTGTTCTCCCACAACGCCAACCGACAGATTCTGCCCTGTCAACGCATTGAACAGCGTGGTCTTTCCGGAACCAGGAAAACCGATTATGCCAAGCTTCATTTCTCCTCCTTAATCCTGTCTGTAAGAATACTACCCAATTTTAACATATTTTAAGAAGACACATAGAGCAAGTGAGAAAAGAGAGAATTACAGTTTTTTAACGCCGCGAATCACTTGTTGCGAAGTAATTTTATCAGAGAAAATTAATTGACACGAAATAGCGTGGATGCTATTTACTTAATTACAACATACTGAAAACTAAAGATTTTTAACCCACAAGAGCCAAAATAATTGAGGGAAAGTTTACATGCTGGATCTAAAATTCGTACGAGAAAATACTGACGTTGTTTCCAAGATGATCGTTGACAGGGGCGTTGATTTAGACATTGAAAAGTTCAAAGAAGTTGATCGGAAAAGAAGAGAAATTATACAGGAAGTCGAGGCATTAAAGCACGAGCGAAGGGTTGTGTCGGATGAAATTGCAAGGCTGAAAAAGAGCGGAGAAGATGCTTCTGAAATTATTCAGAAAATGAAATCTGTATCTCAGCGCATAAAGTCCCTTGATGCCGAACTGGAAGAAGTCAATAAACAGCTCCAGGAAATAATGTTAAACATCCCGAACATTCCTCATGAATCCGTTCCTGTGGGAAAAGACGAAAAGGACAACCCGGTTGTCAAGAGGTGGGGAGAAAAACCCAAGTTTGATTTTGAGCCACTTCCTCACTGGGAAATTGGTGAAAAACTGGGGATACTTGACTTTGAAAGGGCAGCCAAGATCACGGGAGCCCGCTTTACACTTTACTGGGGAGCAGGCGCCAAGCTGGAAAGAGCTCTAATAAACTTTATGCTTGATCTTCACACCAAAAAGCACGGTTACACCGAGGTGCTTCCACCCTTCATGACCAATTCTCAGAGCATGCAGGGAACCGGCCAGCTACCCAAGTTTAAAGAAGACCTTTTCAAGCTCGAAGGCTGGGATTATTATCTTGTACCAACGGCGGAAGTTCCCGTAACCAACATTCACAGATCGGAAACACTGGACGTAGAAGAGCTGCCCAAGTACTACACCGCTTATACTCCATGCTTCAGGTCAGAAGCCGGTTCATACGGTAAAGACACTCGAGGCTTGATAAGGCAGCATCAGTTCAATAAAGTCGAACTGGTAAAATTTACCACACCGGAAACATCTTATGATGAACTGGAAAGCCTTCTGCTGGATGCCGAAGAGGTGCTTCAGTTGCTCGGTCTTCCTTACCAGGTGGTAGTCCTTTGCAGCGGCGACCTAGGTTTCTCCGCTGCCAAGACCTACGATATAGAAGTATGGCTACCGGGCCAGGGAGTTCACAGGGAGATTTCTTCGTGCAGTAACTTTGAGGACTTCCAGGCTCGAAGAGCCAACATACGGTTCAGAAGGCCGAAACGCAAAAGCGAATTCGTTCACACGTTGAACGGGTCCGGATTAGCTGTTGGCAGAACAGTGGTGGCAATTCTCGAAAACTACCAGCAAGAAGACGGAAGCGTAATTATTCCGGAAGCTCTAAGGCCTTACATGGACGGATTGGAAAAAATTACAGCCAGCTGAAAGAAAGATGAAATTTTTTGGACATTTACCGAAATCTTACATATAATTGTATGTAATTACGGCGTTTTTCTCAAGGGAGGTATATAAATGACGAAAAGCCAACTAATAGAAGAACTGGCAAAGGCAGAAGGTATTACCATAAAACAGGCTGAAATAGCAGTGAACACGACCTTCGAAAGTATGGAAGAGGCCCTGATAAGAGGTGAAAGAATCGAAATCAGAGGTTTTGGAAGCTTCAAGGTAAAGAACTACGATGGATATCAGGGCAGGAATCCGAAGACCGGCGAAGTCATAAACGTAAAGCCGAAGAAACTGCCTTTCTTTAAAGTAGGGAAAGAACTGAAAGAAAGAGTCAACGCGGGAAAATCTGGCTAATAACGGCTAATAAGCCCTGATAGGGCTTATTAGTCATGGAAAAAGAACAGGTAGACATTTAGTATGGCTAACCCGATGCCGCCCCCTATGAACATGAAGATCTTCTCCTTGGGCACATATTCCCCACCCTGGGGTGTTACCATTTGAACAAGAAAGACAAACGCAATAAGAGAAAGAGTAATCACAAGCAGCTTGAGTCTTTTCTTGTAGATTGTAAATCCCAGGAATCCCAGAGTTAAGCCTATAAAGATGGGGTTTGTAAGGACGGCATGCCAGTCAATGGAGCGGATCACCTCCATTACACGACTCAAATCATATTCTTTTATAAAATCTACAAATTTCTCCCACATGGTTCACTCCCGGACGGTAAACTACTGATTTACTTCCACTATACTACCACTAAACCATACCGGTACGTCAATTTTTTGTGAAATTAACTTGCCTGTGAGTACGTTAGTAAACTATCTTAAAATCACTGTATTTGCCTTCGTAAGGGACATCTTCCACTATGACATTGTCCACTCTGCTTG
>QMLL01000488.1 GCA_003646715.1 Deltaproteobacteria bacterium | reverse complement strand
GTTGACAAAATTCTCCAGATTCTCTTCATCAAGTTTTGAAATCAATTGCTGCTGCAAAATCCTGAACTGATCTGTCAAAATATTACACCTTGCTTCAAGCTCTCGAACTTCGTCAAAAGAAAGAGATTCTACATTGAAGTTTCGTTCAAACTCTTGACTCTTTTCATTATAAAATTTAGCGAGATCCCTTATAACAGAGACGGCTTTATCTGTCTTTGATAAACTCATTTTTCGTCACTCCATCTAATGTGCAGAATCTGATAAGTAAGTTTTGATCATAACATCCACTGCCAAGCAAACCAACCCATGAAGGCTATTTTCATACATAACCCGTAAATCCAGCTATTTAAACCCGATTGCTGTTGCGGTTGCAAAATAATGAAACGTTTTTCCCCAGGTAAACCTGATGGTTGAGAATCCGGCGTTTTTTAGCAAATCCTTTAGTTCTAATTTGGTTGGCGCGCCCAACATGCACCAGGCCCATGAATCCCCCAGATCATAAAAATACTCTGGCAGCGGGCAAAGTCTGACCAGGTCACAAATGATAACCCGGCCTCCATCTTTCAGCACCCGGTACACATCCTCTAAAGCAACCCGTTTATCAGGCAACAAGGACAATACTCCGTTAGAAACCACCAGATCAAACACATGACTCTTAAACGGAAGATATTCCCCTTCCGCACCTAAAAAAGAGACTTTTCCCCTTTCTGAACAAAGGTAACTATTGAACAGGGCATTACTCGCCTTAACCATTTCAAAAACTAAGTCGATACCAACCACGAATCCGGTTTTGTCCAGAGATTTTGATGCAACAGCCGTGTCTATTCCTGTCCCACATCCCAGATCCAGTACTCTCCATTTAGGTCTCATCTTCACATGGAGCCACGGATTACCGCAACCCGCAAAAGTTTTCCAATGTGACGCCGGTATCTCTTTTAGTAGATCCGACGGATACCCAAATTCTTTGGCCAGTTTTTTACCTGACGGGATGTCTACTCCCGAAAGATTTGACGACCCACGCTGTACGCATCTTCTGTAAACTTTCTTAACCTGTGTTTTCATTTTGTCACGCTTAAAAAATACTATATGTCAACTTTAATAGCCGTATTATGAAACACCAAATGATCAGCATTTTTCCTATCAAACCAGAAGGATAAATATTGACACCAATAAAGAGGGTAGCTATAATTCAGTGAAAAATCAACATTCCACAAGCATTTAAGGTGAAGCAATGACATGAAGCTATCCACACGTGGCCGTTACGGTACCAGATTAATGTTGCAGTTAGCCGCAAATTACGGCAAGGATGAACCTCTACCTCTAACAGAAATAGCTAGAAGGGAAGAAATTTCTGTCAAATACCTCGAACAACTTATCATTCCTCTCAAGGCGGCGGGATTAATAGAAAGCAGACGGGGAGCTCATGGGGGCTATGTTTTGGCCAAGGCTCCAGATGAGATCACAATAGGCCAGATTCTGCAGATTCTAGAAGGAAATATTTCCCCTGTGCCTTGCGTCAAAGATCCATCCTTTTGCATAAAATATGAGACGTGCAACACCCGCAAGCTTTGGGAAACCATGGACAAGGCAATAATCCAAAGTGTCTGTGACGTGACACTGAAAGATGCACTGTCCGCCTAGATGATTTTTTGGTTATAATAGATAAAAAGCCCCTATTCACAGACCTTCTAAAAAAAGGAGGACGTTATGGCTATCCGTGTAATTATAGAACGCAAGGTAGAACCGGGGAACGAGTTGAAAGTAAATGAATTACTGATTAAGCTTCGAAGCAAAGCCATGCATGCCCCTGGTTACATATCAGGTGAAACACTTCGCTCCTTGGATGATCCTCACAAATTCATCGTAATAAGCACATGGAATAGCTTGCAGGAATGGAAGGCCTGGGATAATAGCGAAGAAAGGAAGGCTTTGCAGGCGGAGATAGATAAATTTTTAAAACTTCCTTCCAGAACTAGTGTTTATGTTTACGAGTAGATGGTTGTTGCTCATTACCTTTACGCATAAATCTTTCTGCCTCGCTGTATATGCAGCCGCAGTATTGCTGCCTGTATAGACCTAGCTCTTTCGATTTCTCGATTCCCATTTTCCACCCTTCGCGGAAATCTTCGTAATGGAAAGGGATTCCTATTTTTCTTGAGATACCTTCTGCGATCTCTCTAATCAAGTCATGCCTTTGCTGTTTGCTGTATAGGAGAGTGGTAGTAAAACTGTCAAAACCGCTTTTCTTTGCCAGCCTGGCTGCGGCCTCCAGTCTGTGAGTATAGCAATAATAACACCGTTTGGATTCCCTGAAGACCACCTGTCTTATGAAATGCTCGACATCATACTCTTCCCTTAAAATCAAGCGCAAATCCACCATGTTCGCAAAGTTTTTCAGGGTTTCCAGCCTTTTCTGGAATTCTTGATACGGATGGATATTTAAATTGTAGAAGTATCCGAATACCTCCCAGCCATCTTCCCGTAACCTTGTTAAAGGATAAATGGTACACGGCGCACAACAAATGTGTAACAGGATTTTTTTTCTTTCTTTTTCACCCATCACAACCATACTTCCACACAAAATCAATTGATTCCCCGTTTAACGAGATATTCAAACAAGCGTTTTGGCAGTAGATCAAAAGCACCGTTACTCATGAACAACACCACATCTCCCGATCTTGTATATTCCAGAAGAAAATTCAGCATAGAATCAAAATCTTCGAAAAACATTGCATCCTTGCCTTTTCCTTTTAC
>QMLL01000487.1 GCA_003646715.1 Deltaproteobacteria bacterium | reverse complement strand
CTCTGATGAGGTAGTAGTTATATTCTGAATTTGAATAAAGGGAGCAGTTATTTACTTGTGGATGAGGCTTATCCGCGAACCTGTTCTCTACCTCTATTCCCCTGGTGTTATTGCGGATTGTGCAAAAAGATATCTGAGGAGAACCGGTACGGTAAACCCTGATACCTTTGTTGTTTTCTTCAATTGTGCAGTGAGAGATGGTTGGGGAACTTCGATATGTGTAAATGCCGGTGTTAGCGTACTTAATCGTACACCAGCTCAGTGTTCCTGATGCGGCGTCGTTAAATTGAATTCCTACCCAGTTGCCTGCTGCAGGAGTGGGGGAACTTGATGTGAAAGTGATCCGGGATGAACCGGTTCCGGCTGCTGACAGGGTGCCAGAGATGTTCAAGGATGTACCGGCGTTAAACCGGACTTCTACCCCGGATTCAATCGTCAGTTGAACTCCGGTAGCAACAGACACACTACTCGTTACGTTATAAGGACTTCCATCCAGTCCCCAGGTTGTATCAGTTGTTAATTCGCCTCCTACTGTCGTATCAGCGTGGGCTTGCGCTACAAGGCTCAGGAAGATTAAACAAAAATAAAAAAGACAGCTGACTATGCGACTAAATATTCGACACATTTGTTCCTCTCTTGGTTATATTTGTTAAGATCTGAACACAAAAGGGGAAAAGTTATTCCTTCCGGGTAAAGAGAAAAACTCCTGTCACTTTACAAAGGGGAGGAATTTAAAAGCTTTTCAGCAAAGGGAAGTGGAGACAAAGTCCCTTTAACGAGAGGAAAAGAAATTATCTTTTTCAATTTTCTTTTCACAAAAAGCCTTCTTTCCCCCGGTGGGGAGTTCCTTACATCTCAGCTTTTTAATCTAAAGTCTCTCCTTTATTTTTTCCTGCACACCGATGTTTAAAGGGAAACATTTCCGTTACAGCATCCATTCATTTTTTATTTAAAATTCACCAATTGTCATGATTCATGCCCAAATGTAAGTTTTCACTCGCATCCTCTGTCCAACCGCTGTCCGAGGTTTTTCTTGCCTTTGGCGATGAGTGCCATTTTTTCTACGTAGTTCCTGTAAGATTTTAAGCCACCTTCCAGATAAAAAAGTTGTTTCACATTTGCAGATGTATTGAAAAGGTAAATTTTGTTTCCAATGGCTCCAGACTTATCGACCACTATAATTGGTAGAGAAATCTGTTTTCTTAAATCTTTTATTGTCATTCCCAATTTTTCGAGGGTTGTAATGGCATTATCCTGTTTTTCTTCTAGACGGCAAATCCTTGTTTCTGGAAAAAATTTCTCAATAGATGTTTCGGTACCCAGCACCACAATCACAAAAGAGTGAGGAGCCTTCCTGGCAGAGAGATATAGATCTCCAGGTTCCACAGTGTGTAGGTCTCGTTTTCGGCCGGGATAAGACTGAACCTCCAGCCCTGCTTCAACCCATGCAGTGATACCACCATCGAGCACCGAAACCGATTTAAATCCTTTTGACTCTGCATTTCTAGCCAGTTCCAATGCTTTTGCCCTGTTAATTCCCCCATAAACCAGCACAATTTTCTTTCCTTTCAGGAATGTCTTGGATGTTAAAAAATGCGGATCAATATTGAGGGAATTTTTGATGTGGATCTTTCTGAAGTTATCTTTATTTCTTATGTCAACAAATAAAAAGTCGGGAGTGTCGCCCCTGATTTTTTCAATTTGCGCGATCGAGATTAAATGCTTGTTCTTGCCAGTTACGGTATTACCTGCGCAGCTGGTAAGTCCTATATATAACAGAAAAAAGACAATCACAGCTTTTATCAGATTGCGGGGAACAAATAGTCGCCTAATTTCATGTATGGCAGTCATCTACTATTATTTTTCTCCCTCCTCCAACACGAAGCCGGAAACTGCGAGTTCCCCACTAATTAAGCAAAAAGCTTGCCACTGCTGGGATTAATTGCAAAAGATATAAATATGAACAGTAATTCCAAGTGGTTAAGGGAGTATAGATTTGCGAACGTGCTTCAAAGTTACAGAAACTAAATGCTAGGGTGCACGTATAGATGAGTATTCAATTTCTCATTTTAGGAAAACTTTTTCCAGTTAACTTTATGAAGATGGGTGAAAATTATTTAAAAAATGAAGTTTTTTCTTCAATTCTACTGAGGCTTATTTTATAATACAAAATGTAGTGCGTAGTGTACTGTAATTGTTGCAGCTCTGTTGAACAGTTTCTCACTTCACCAACCTACAGCAAACCTGGTAAGTTGTAAAGAAATATGTGTCATTCCTTCTGTCTGGGAGGGGAAAGGAGGGTAAAATGAAGAAGTTGTTAGCCATGGCGATAACTATTTTACTAGTTTTGTCTCTGACGCATCGGGCTCATGCAAAGGGCTGGGAATACCAGAAGAGTGGGACAAATGCAAACCTTAACGATGTGTTTTTCATCAATCAAGAGGTTGGCTGGGCGGTTGGTGATAATGGGACCATACTTTTTACGAAGGATGGAGGAGAAAAGTGGGTCGATTTAAGTGCATCCGCAGAAATGTACCTTCCTCAACTTGTTCCATACAGGCCTTTCTGTTCTTTCAAGGCTGTGCAGTTTGTAAGCCTAAGAGAAGGATGGGTTGCAGGAAAGGTAGAATTACCAGTAATGGAGCCGGAGACAACGTCCCCCTTTCCAATGGAATTTGGAATTATCCTTCACACGGAAGATGGTGGTGAATCCTGGAAAATTCAGTATCCCTGGGATAAATCTCTGGAACAGGATATTT
>QMLL01000486.1 GCA_003646715.1 Deltaproteobacteria bacterium | reverse complement strand
GAGAACAGGATTTCTGATCTGATACCGAAGTTTGAGGGTCTGTCGGTAAGCTATCTGCCCTGTTTTCCGGAACATCACCTCCATGTTACAGTAAAGGGAACTGTACGGCACCTGATCAAAACCGTGCTGGAGGACTTTATTTCAAAGGTTACCGAGCGCCTGGGAGAGTTCATATACGGCTATGATGATGACACACTCGAAAGCGTGGTTGGTCATTTGTTGCGAGAGAAGAATTTGACTCTTTCTGTTGCCGAATCATGTACGGGAGGCCTGATAGGCCACAGGATAACCAATGTTTCCGGGTCATCGGACTATTTTAAACTGGGTGTTGTGGTCTACAGCAACAAAGCCAAAAGCCAGGTGCTGAACGTGGGTGAAGATATGCTCGCACGATATGGGGCTGTTAGTGAACTGGTGGCGAGAGCCATGGGCGAGAGTGTAAAAAGATTGGGAAAAACGGATTACGGGATTGCTACAACAGGGATTGCGGGGCCAACGGGTGGCACGCCGGAAAAACCTGTTGGAACAGTTTACATATGTGTATCATCGCCTGTTGGAACGCATGTGGAGCATCATCTTTTCAAGGGGAACCGTCTCGAAATTAAGACCATGACGTCTCAGGTGGCTCTCGACTCTTTGCGCAGAAGTCTTTTGAAAATGGGCAAAACATGATAAGAACATTTATTGCGATAAAGATACCTGAATCATATCGTCAGCCAATAGGTGAACTGCTGAACGAATTCAAAGCAACCGGCGCAGCAGTGAGATGGGTGAAGCCTGAAAGCATACATATTACGCTCAAGTTTCTTGGAAATATCAAGGAAGAGCTTGTAGATGAAATTGCGATGAAAATATCGGAATCTGTTGGTAACAGGAATAGCTTTGAACTTCAGGCAAAAGGTTGCGGTGCATTTCCGAGCATTAAGAGCCCCAGGGTGGTATGGCTTGGTATCCATGGACAGGTAGATTTTCTGGGAGAATTACAAGCAGATCTTGAAAAAAGGCTCGTGCCGCTCGGGTTTGCCCCGGAAAATAGACCATTCAAAGCTCATCTGACTCTTGGAAGATTAAAGGGAAACAGGGGTAAAGCCAAGCTTATTTCAATGCTGAGGGAAAAAAGAGATTTTATGCTGGATCCTTTTCAGGTGAAGGAAGTCGTTTTGTACCGAAGCGACCTCAAGCCAACCGGTGCGGAATACACGGCCTTGAAGGTCTTGCCTCTTGGTCCTGAGTAAGAGATCCAGAGTATAAATGCTTCTTGAAAGGAGTTAAGAATGGTACAGGGAGATGATCGCCAGCAAGCAATATCCGCAGCACTTTCCCAGATTGAGAGAGAATTCGGGAAAGGCTCGATTATGAAAATGTCCGAGGGACTTCACATTGGTGAAGTACCTGTTATTCCCACGGGTTCCATAGCCCTGGATATTGCGCTGGGAGTTGGAGGGGTACCGAGGGGTCGCGTGATAGAAATTTTTGGTCCGGAGTCATCCGGGAAAACCACCTTAGCTCTTCACATAGTGGCAGAAGCCCAGAAAGCGGAAGGGGTTGCAGCCTACATCGATGCGGAACACGCGCTGGATGTCACTTATGCAAAGCAGCTGGGAGTTGACATTGACAACCTGCTTATCAGCCAGCCAGATACCGGCGAACAGGCTCTGGAGATAGCAGATATTCTTGTGAGAAGTGGGGCTATAGACGTTATTGTGATTGATTCCGTGGCAGCTCTGGTACCCAGGGCGGAGATTGAGGGTGAGATGGGAGATGCGCACGTCGGCCTCCAGGCGCGCTTGATGAGCCAGGCTCTTAGAAAACTTACGGCAAACATTAGCAAATCCAGAACGCTGGTTATATTCATAAATCAGATTCGAATGAAGATAGGCACCATGTTTGGCAGTCCTGAGACTACCACTGGCGGCAACGCTCTTAAGTTTTATTCTTCTGTCAGGTTGGATATAAGAAGAATTGGAGCAATCAAGCAGGGGCAGGAAGTAGTTGGGAACAGGACGAAAGTTAAGGTGGTGAAAAATAAACTTGCTCCACCTTTTAAAGAGGCTGAGTTTGATATAATTTATGGTAAAGGGATATCCAAAGAAAGCGACCTGCTGGATATTGCCGTAAGGGCCAAGATTGTGGATAAAAGTGGTGCATGGTATTCGTTCAAAGGAGAAAGGCTGGGGCAGGGCAGGGATAATGTGGCTCGATTTCTGGCCGAAAACCCTGATATTATGGGGGAAATTGAGAGGCTCGTAAGGGAACATTTCGGATTGAAGCAACCGGAAGGGTCTTCTCAAAGTACGGAAGAATTAAGTAATATAGCCGAAGGTTAGACAGAGTTCGTAGCAAATCGATTTCCACTTATTTGTTCGTGGGAAAGCAAAAACAATACGTAACGTTCACGGAGCTGTCCGTGGTGATAAGAAGAAAGGGAGCATCGATTTATGAAATTTATGAAAGCAAGTGAGATCAGGCGAGCATTCTTGGAATTTTTTCATGAAAGAGGTCACACGATTGTTAAGAGTTCTCCCCTTGTACCTCATGATGACCCAACGTTGCTTTTTACAAATGCTGGTATGGTACAGTTCAAAAGATGTTTCCTTGGAGAGGAAGATCGGGGATATCGCAGGGCTACAAGTTCTCAAAAGTGCATGAGGGCGGGCGGTAAGCACAACGATCTTGAAAACGTCGGACAGACTGCTCGTCACCATACGTTTTTCGAGATGCTCGGCAATTTCTCCTTCGGGGACTATTTTAAAGAAGAAGCCAT
>QMLL01000485.1 GCA_003646715.1 Deltaproteobacteria bacterium | reverse complement strand
CAATTCCAGTGGATGCTTCTATGGCCCTGATATTGCGCCCTTCCCTTCCAATAATCCTCCCTTTCATTTCTTCGTTGGGAAGATTTACGACAGATACAGTTTTTTCTGCCACGTAATCTCCAGCGTATCTTTTTATAGCCAGAGCCAGAATATTCTTGGCTTTCTTATCTGCGTTTTCTTTGGCTTCCATCTCAATACGCTTCATCAACTTGGCAGCTTCGTGCCGTGCCTCGTTTTCCATTGCCTTGATAAGCATTTCTTTAGCTTCCTGGGAAGAAATTCCCGCAATACTTTCAAGCTGCACTCTTTGCTTTTCCAGCAGTTCATTAAGCTCCTGTTCCTTTTTCTCAATCAGTTTTTCCTGCTGCATGATGGCCTTCTCGCGACGGCCAAGATTTGTCTCCCTGTTTTCCAGGTTTTCGGCTTTCTTCTCAAGGTTTTCTTCCTTTTGAATCAATCTTTTCTCAAGAGTTTGGAGCTCCTTTTTGCGCTCTCTGGTCTCTTTTTCAAAATCGGCCTTCATCTGAAAAAGAGTATCTTTAGCCTGAAGCAAAGCTTCCTTCTTGATTGACTCGGCTTCCCTCTTGGCATTCTCGATCATCCTTTTGCACTCTTGCGCAGCTGCTGAGAGACGCCCAGAGGTGTATCGCTTGTGGATAAGTACTCCAATACCCACACCAGCTAACAATCCCACCAATACATACAACACTGTCGTCACCATATAATTCACCCCCTATCTGGGACCTTAATAAATTTTGCGATAATGTATCGTATACGGCGGGGTGATCCTGGAGGAATGCCGAAGAGTTGGGGGCTCGCTAAAATCCGGAATTATTTGTTAAGAATTACACAAACTTACCTTCTGAACCCCTTTGCGGTAAAAACATTTTATCCCTGTGAAATAGCCATGTATAAATCCCACGGCAGCAGTACCTCACAGGATAAAGTAGTTTTTGAGCGTTAATAATACCTGTTATGTCATGATCGGGCTTAAACCGGCAATAGGCAAAAATTATCCCGGCAAACCCGAGGATAACAAATAAAATAGCTTCCACCAAAACTCGATTAAACGAGTTAATCACCACCGCCATATCGTTTATATCAAAGTAAGGACTAACCTTACCTGTACAAGAGTTAGTAATAAGTTAAATAAAATAAACAGTTGATTATTTCAACAAAATAAGTCACCCCCGCAAGATGCCGTGTTAGCAGTCGGTTTTGAACCGATACAGCTAAGTGGGTGGCTCGTTGCTCCTTTAGGCCTCTCAGTACAAGCTGAGCTCGCACACCAGAGCAAGAGGAGCCTCCCGGTCATTTTGTGTTGGCTCAGAAGCGCTCTACTAATCACGAGCATCGCAGGGGTTTTCGTCTTTTCAGTCATTGGTTAATACTTGATCCAGCTCAACCGCCTTATTTTCAATTTTTCTTACCAGCTTATTGTACTCTTCCTTTATTTTCAGGTAATCATTGGCTATATGCAACGCTGCCAACGTTATTATATTTATGCTGGATTTGGAACTTAATTTCTGCCCTACCTGTTTGCAATACTGGTTCAAAAAATCGGCCACCTGTTCCGTACGGGCACGATCTTCTTTAGTTGTAATAATGTACTCACGACCAAGAATCGACACCTTCACTTGGTCCATCAGCTTCTCCGGCAGAATTTAACATCTGGTCCAGCTTGTTAATTATATCATCCAAACGAGATTTCATCTCGTTTTTTTCAGCCTCTAATTTTCTTATATCTTCTCGATATTCCTCTATCACTTGCTCCTTGCGGGCAAGCTCACTTTGAAGTTTTTGTATCTGCTCTCGAAATTCCCTGTCTCTCTCAAGAACCTTATCTATTCTCGCTTCAAGCTTTTCAAATAAATCCATTCCCATTTCCAGAATCCTGTATTTTCGGGCAATTATCCAGATCTACTTCTTTTTCACTACTTTTTATTCTAGTATCGTTCACAACCCCAAGTCAAGGTCTTTATCTTTTACTCCACGGTAACACTCTTAGCCAGATTTCTGGGCTGATCAACGTCTGTACCCCGCAAAACCGCTATGTGATAGGCAATAAGCTGCATCGGAATGGCCGAAACTATCGGCATGAGAAACTTGTTTGTGCTGGGTATTTCTATTACCGCGTCCGCTTTTTCGAGGAGATCGTCATCGGGTTTTTCTGCCACAGCAATTACCTTTCCTGATCGCGCTTTTACTTCTTCGATGTTATTCATTATTTTGTCGTACGTTTCATTTCTGGTGATCAGGACCACCACAGGAATATTTTCGTCAATTAAAGCAATGGGACCATGTTTCATCTCCCCCGCGGGATACCCTTCTGCGTGAATGTACGAAATTTCCTTTAGCTTCAAGGCACCTTCCAGTGCAATGGGATAATTTATGCCACGTCCCAGGTAGAGAAAGTCGTTGGCGTGCATGAATTCCTTCGCAATTTCCTGAATTGCACCGTCCTGTTTCAAAGCCTGCTCCATTTCCCCTCTCAAATGAACGAGATCATCTACTAACTCCCTAGCCTTGTCTTCGGAAATCCTACCCAGCACTGATCCAAGATGGACACCGAAAAGATAAAGGGCTGTTAGCTGAGTTGTAAAAGCCTTGGTGGAAGCCACACTGATTTCCGGTCCGGCATGCGTATACAAAACACCATCGGATTGTCTTACAAGGCTGCTTCCCACCACATTTACAATGGAAAAGCAGTGAGCTCCCTTGGCTTTGCCCTCCTTTAAAGCAGCAAGGGTATCGGCGGTTTCCCCGGATTGGGATATTAGAAT
>QMLL01000484.1 GCA_003646715.1 Deltaproteobacteria bacterium | reverse complement strand
CAGTAGATTCGGTGGGCTTCACTACCCTAGATGGATGAACAAGGTTAGAGAAGTTCGCAGTCTCGTAGCCAGGTTGATCAATGCCAGCCCCAGCGAAATAGCATTCACAGGGAACACATCTGATGGTTTAAGTCTCGTTGCATCGAGTATATCCTGGCAACCCGGTGATGAAATTCTTATAACCTATCCTGATTTTCCTGCAAATATCTACCCATGGCTTAATCTGGAACGTCTTGGAGTAAAGGTTTCTCATATTGAAAGGAAAGACGACGGATCTTTTTCTCTAGATGACATCGACAAAAAAATGTCTCCCCGGCTACGACTCATTTCCGTTAGCTCTGTCGATTTCTCCACAGGTTTCCATTGCAACCTCCGGGAATTGGGAAAGTTTTGCAGAGAAAACGGGATATTTCTGTGCGTGGATGCAATACAAAGCCTGGGAGTCATACCCATGGACGTTAAAGAATTCGGGATAGATTTCCTGGCATCCGGTTCCCACAAATGGCTACAAAGTATTCCCGGCACTGGAATACTGTACGTATCAGATGACATTGCACAGCGATTGGTTCCATCAAAAATCGGATGGAAAAGCGTTGTAAACGAAGAAGATTTTACCATCCATTTTGATCTAAAACCGAACGCACAAAGATTTGAACCTGGAACAATGAACTTTGCAGGGATCTATGCCCTGGGAGCAGCACTGGAATTAATATTCGAGGTAGGTATAGACAATATCAGGCGCAGGATACTCGAATTGAACGAGCTTTTATATCACGGGTTAATTGATAGGAATCTCAAGGTGGTCTCTTCAATGAATGAGGAAAACAGATCAGGGATCCTGAGTTTCCTGCCAGGAAATGATAGTGAACAACTTTACCAATTCTTCATAAAAAACAGCGTAATTGTATCTCTAAGAGCCGGTAAGATCCGCGTTTCACCTCATTTTTACAACAATGAAACAGATATACAAAACTTCTTTTCAGTTCTGGACGAATACCTGACAACCACCAGGGCTTGAGTTTTTAGCGAACCTATGAACACTCACGAAAAAAAACTCGAATATATTACCTGGAACCTCAAAGAATTATACGCAGGCGCTGACGATCCGCAAATTTTCCAGGATCTTCAAAAAGCCGCAAATAAGGCTCTTAAATTTGTCGACCTTTACAGAAACAGGGTGAGAGAAAAAAGTGATGACCCGACTTGTTTTCACGATGCAATAAAGGAATACGAAAGAATTCATCTGCTCGGGATGAAGCCTTATCTGTACGCTACACTTCTTTTTGCTTCGAACACTCAAAAGGAATCACACGTAAAATTACTCTTTCAGGTTAAAGAAAAATGGATTCTCATTCTCCAGAAGCTCATTTTCTTTACCAATGAACTCATGGAACTACCCGATGATACGCTACTGACCCTTTCAGACAAACCCGCCCTTCAGCAGTACAGAAACTTTTTCCATAAACTGTATGTGAAAAAACCCCACAGGTTGAGCGAAATTGAAGAAAAGATCATCAATCTTAAAAACCTGTCAGGACGGGATTCATTTACAAATTTCTATAGCGAGTTTCTTGGTTCCCTCAGTATTTTTCTGGACATAAACGGCAGGAAGAAAAAATTATCGTTACCGGAAGCAATAGATCTTTTCAATTCGCCACAGAGGAAGCTTCGCGAAAATGTCATGTTCAAAACTTTGAAAGTAGTGAAACAGCATGGCCTAGTTTTCCGAACCATCTTGAATGCACTTATCACTGATCACAGGGTAGAATGTCACAAACGAAGACATCTTTTCCCCATGCACAGGATGCTTATAGAAAATGATCTGGGAAAACACACTGCCGAAAACTTGATAAAAGTTACGGAAAGCAAATATTCTCTGGCCAGAAAATTCCTACGATTGAAAGCAAAGATGTTCCGCAATAATGTAATCAAAATTTCCGACGTTTTTGCTCCTGTACATGAAACAGACCTGAACTTGAACCTTCACAAAGCTCAGAAATTAATTATCAATGCCCTCGATAATTTCAACCCGTTGCTGGCCAAGATAGCTCTCCAGTTTTTTGAAAAAAGATGGATAGATACTGAGATCAGGAAAGGCAAAAAAGAAGGTGCTTTCTGCACGAGCTTCATTCCGGTGGTTCATCCTTTCGTTTCTTTGCATTTTGGTGGAAAATTGAAAGACTTACTTACAATGGCTCATGAATTGGGACACGGCATCCATTTTTTTCTGGCATCCGAAAACACTTACCTCAACTTTATGCCTCCTTTTGTTATCGGAGAAGCAATGGCTACCTTTACGGAATTGATAATTGCTCACCACTTGCTCGAAAACCACACGAAAGAAATTCCTGAAGATGCTATTCTCGAGTGCCTTCTGGATAATTTTCTCCTCACAGTCTTCAGACAAAATCTCATAACCCGTTTCGAACAAACAATTCATGATATCTCCGGGTCTCGCCAGCTGGGTACTGAAGAACTGTGTCACATATGGTGGGGACTCAACAAGGAGTTGTACGGAGCCGTGGTGGAAATAGACTCCTCATATCAATGGGGCTGGACATATGTGTCTCACATCTTTCGAGATCACTTTTATTGTTTTTCCTACGTTTTAGGAGGACTCCTTGCCCACTGCATGTACAAGAGCTACCAAACCCTGGACCTGGAATTTACCAATCGGCTAATTGAGCTGATGAAAATGGGAGGTTCTAGACCCACTGGCGAATTGCTGAAGATCATCGGTATTGAAATTTCGGAAAAAGAGGTCTGGTTGGACGGATTCAGAAT
>QMLL01000483.1 GCA_003646715.1 Deltaproteobacteria bacterium | reverse complement strand
GGGACTCTAAAAGAACGTCCAGCCGATGCTCGTAAATTTAGTGCTTCTAGTGGCCAGAATGACAGGCTCACAGTGGGACTGAATTCGAGTTCGTAGTCCGAATACTGGTCAAAGCGAAAACCGGCATTCAGGAAAAATTTATTCGCCTTCTGAAACCCCCATTCACCAAAGCCCGAAATCCAGTTTCTACTGTGATCTCCCAACCCCGTGCTATCAATATCATCTTCCTGATATTCAAAGCCCATTGCCACTTCGCCAACTCTGCCCAGAGAGCCCCTGGCGCTGATGCTGCCACCATAAAGGTCGGTTTCACTCTTGTTCTTGTAGTACTCTGGCCTATCCTGATCCAGCCAGAACTCGTCAAAATGGTGCCTGTAGTACGCCCTTGGCATAAGAATCCAGGTTCCCAACTCAACGGAGCCATAACCTGTCAGCAGATGAGCCCTGTTCCATTCTCGCGACGGAAAATTCAATCCGGGCGTGTAAAAATCGTAGGCCCCGAATTCTTTGTCGAGATAGTTATACGAAACTCCCGCACTGATTTTTGGCCCTCTCCATCCAAGCCTGCCACCGGCATTATATATCCTGTAATCCGTATCTTCGCCGTATCCGGATGACGAATCCTGAGAAACAGTACTGCTCACAAAAAAATTGTCCTTTTTTAGAGATAATGTGCCGGCTCCGCTCCAGGTATTGTTTTCGAGCCGAACTCCCTGCACTGTCAGATTGTTCTTAACGGGCCTCCGTGTGATTATGTTTATTACTCCTCCAACCGCATCAGCACCATAAAAAGATGAAGCAGAACCCTGAAGAACCTCTATTCGATCAACCTGATCTAGCGGCACGCCCAGGTTTAGGTTATGATGAGCTGTTTGAGGGTTATTAACCCTGACTCCATCCACCAAAATTAACACCTGACTGAAAGTCGATCCGCGTATGGACACATCTCCCTGCACCCCAAACGGGTTACGACTCTTTATGTCAACACCGGGGACATAGTCCAGGGCTTCCTGAAGGCTTTGAACTGGCAGCTTTTGCAGATCATCCCGGGTAAGCACATTAACCACTCTGGAACTTGCAGGGAAACCCGGAGCAAGCCTCGAAGCTGTCACCACAACCGGCTTAAGTAACGTGGGTTTGGTTTCGCTACCCCCATCTGCCAGGCCAGCGTTTAACAAACATATCAGAACAACAAAAACAAGTATGTATCTCATAGAAGCAACTCCCAGTTTCATGGACGATACTATTACCACATTGACTGTACTCATTCAATATCGAGAAAAGACAAAATGACTATGGAGGCTCACCATATTTGCAGTAATCATTCCTAAATGCTATAAGTGAAAATTCGCCAGGGATCCAGGGATTTATTCGATTGCGATAAGTGAAATATACAATGATTAACCAGTTCACAGATAATCAGAACGGAGAGAAAAAAAGATCCTTCAGACCGACACAGTTAAGAATCGGGGAAGTGTGTGTAAATTTCCCCGTGGTACCTGCGCCAATGGCCGGAGTTACCGATAAGCCATATAGAGACATCGTGAGGCAGTTTGGGGTAGAACCGACATTTACTGAAATGGTTAGTTCCGAGGCTTTAATCAGGAAAAACTGTAAAACCTTTGAACTATTTAACACTGCCAGGGAAGAATGGCCTCTGGTCGTTCAGATTTTTGGTTCCAAACCTGATGTGCTGGCCAACGCTGCGAAAATCGTTGAAAACGAAGGCGCTGCCATAATAGATATCAACGCCGGATGCCCGGTAAAAAAAATTGTAAGACAGGGAGCGGGAGCGGCACTTCTTAAGACACCGAATACGCTCGCTAACATAATAACGGAAGTAAAAAGAACAGTGAAGCTTCCCGTAACGTTGAAAATTCGTTCCGGATGGGACAAGAACACAATTAATGCGGTAGAAATATCCAAACTGGCAGAAGATTCAGGCATTGATGCAATAACACTCCATCCCAGGACCGCTACCCAGCTCTTTGGTGGTCATGCCGACTGGAATATCATAAAACAGGTGCGAAAACACGTGAAACTCCCTGTCATTGGGAACGGAGACATTAAAACTCCGGAAGACGCCCTGCGCATGTTTAAATCCACCGGTTGTCACGCCATTATGATAGGTAGAGCCAGCATAGGCAATCCCTGGATATTCGAACAGATTCGTACATTTTTCATTAAAAATGAATATCAAAAGCCCGGGCTGGAAGAAATTGAGCTCACTGGCATAACACACTTTGAAAAAGTTTTGGAATTCTACGGACCCAGAGGGCTTCCATACGCAAAAACGGTTTTAATCAGGTATGTAAAATACCTGCCAAAAGCAAGAGAAAGTCGAAATACCATTTACTCACTTAACTCTCCGGAAGACATTGAGCGGTTCTGGAGAGAATATTTTTCATGGTTGAAACAGCGAAGGAATCAGCAACAGCTAGAGGAGGAAAATATTGAAAGTAATTGTAGCTGAAACAGGCGGATTCTGCATGGGTGTAAAAAGGGCCATGGATATGATCCTCAAGGCCACCGAGGACAACCACGGCAATAACATTATATGCACCTATGGGCCTTTGATTCACAACAGACAGGTACTTGAAATGCTGGGCAAGAAAGGGGTCAAGGTTGCTGAGACTCCCGAAGAATGTGCAGGCAAAATTGTTCTTGTCAGAGCTCACGGTATACCTCCCGACCAGAGGAAAAAACTGAAGGCTGTGGCCAAGAAACTTCTGGACGCAACATGTCCCAGGGTTGCGAGAGTCCAGGCATTAATTCGTAGACACGCC
>QMLL01000482.1 GCA_003646715.1 Deltaproteobacteria bacterium | reverse complement strand
CTGCAATCGAGGGATTTATTTTTCCTGTGCCCCAAACGCTCGAAGTGAATTCCTGTCCGTCCCAAACGTTCTTCTTCAGAGTGTTAGCAAAACGATGTATGTCCTGAGCGTCAAACACAATCCCGTGTTCATGGCAGGCGAGGGCAAATTGCACATCCAGTGCTCCATGAGAAACATCTTCGGTGCTTTTGTATCTTTCATACCCCTCCCCGAACCAATAGTGCCAGCAATATGAGTCATTGTCCATCACGTTCAGCCCAGCCTTTAACGTCTGAGCTAAAGCTCTTGCTTGTTTTAGATATGCTACTCGGCCCGTCGCATCGTAAAGAGCCAGTAAAACTCTACCCATGGCTGCATTCCAATTGAAAGGAGCATTGATCCCAGGATGGTTGACAAATTCTGCGTCTTGAATCAGGTAATAACCCGCTTCTTCATCGACAATGTACCACTGTTGAAAGTAATCCACTGTCTCACTCACATTGCTCATATACCAAAGCGCAACATTGTGAAACGCTGATAGGGTTACCTTATTCAAGACCAGAGCATCAAATCTAGCCAGCGGATAGATAATCATGGCGTTGTTCACTAACAGGGGTTCCGGTTTGTTCCATCCCGTCTTTAGATACTTGAGACTGCTCCAAGCTGGCGCCCCCCCCCACAAGTGATCATCTCGATGGGATAAGATTAAGTCAGCTTGTTGGACAAACTTTTCCAGCCAACTCAAATCCTGCGTAGCCTCATAGATGTTCAGGTAAGACTCAAAGATTCGGCTCTGCCGCCATGAGAGATAGCCAAGCGTGTCTAAATGGTTTGCATACCCGTGGCCTCCGTTTATCCTTTGGTCAATTGCTTCAAAGGCCTCTAACCAGCTGTTTGCATTTAGACTACGCAGGAAGCGGCTTTCTGAGATGGGTGATTGACACGAGACGAACAGGATCAATGCGATCATCAGTGCATATGAGACCGCTATCTTAGTGCCGCAGGACTTCATGGTAAATCACCATCGTCTTTTCAGCATTCTTCTTCCAGGTGTAGTTCTCTAGTACGAGCCTTCGCGCTCGCTCCCCCATTGCTTGTGCTTCTTCAGGATGGCTCAGGAGGAAATCCAGCGCTTCTACCAAGCTGTCCACATCGCGAGGCTTGACCAGAAGACCTGTCTTTCCATGAACTACAATCCCGTCAACGCCCTGCCCCTGGACTGCTATGACTGGTTTTGCATGTGCCATTGCTTCAATGTACACAAGACCAAAGGTTTCTTGCCAGCTAGGCAGAGTGAAGATTTCACAGGCAGCCATGTATTCCATTGCTTTTTCATGTGGTAGTTGCCCAATAAATCTGACGTGTTCCGCAAGCCCCAAGGAGCGTATGAGTTGTTCCAGTGCCTCCCTTTCCGGGCCACTGCCAACTACCACGTACAATATGTTTTCAAACCTATCAACTAACTTTTTAACGGCACGAATATTCAGTTCAACACCTTTGGTTCGGATTAGGCGTGACACGCTCAGCAAAACACGACGTCCAGCGTAAGCTGAGGTAATTTAACAACTCCAAATGTTTAAAATTCAATCCATTTTCAACCCACGGGTTTTCATTTCAACCCACTAAGCTCGTCAATTTTCCACCAAGATTCTCACCATCAAATTTTTCTTGTCTTCCTTCATCCCAGTTAAATAAACTCTAAAACCTCCTCACTAGTGAATAGTGTACCATTACAAAGATATCCGAAGCTCTGTGAGCACAGTGATGATTTAACGGGATAAATTTTTTGCTGGCGTCCTCAGTTTTATTCTGCTATATAATAAAAATGTTGCCCATTACCATCAGAAGAAGAACTATTACTACAACCGATCTTGAGCTGATTCAATGTACTATCCACGAACATTGGGATAAGGGGCGCACTCAAATCTCCAAAATCCTCTGCCAAAAATGGAATTGGTTTCAGGCAAATGGTCGCCCCAAGGATATGGCTTGTCGGGAAATTCTCCTTACCCTTTACCGTAAAGGTCTTATTGATCTTCCTCCCGGTAAACATGATGGCCAAAATAAGAAACGTAATCGATGTATTCCACGCGTAGAAGTAGACCAAACTCCCATACAAGGTAAACCCTCTGATCTTCCACCGGTTAAATTAAAAATGGTTCGAAACACCACGCTTGAACCCCTCTATAATAGCCTGATACAACACTATCACTACCTCGGTTACAAACAGATCGTCGGAAGTCATCTCAAATATATCGCCTTTATAAAAGACAGACCTGTTGCTTGCCTGGGATGGGGTTCTGCTGCATGGTCCGTTAAATCCCGCGACTCCTTCATTGGCTGGGATAAACCTACAAAAGAGAAAAACCTCCATCTGTTAGCAAACAATACCCGATTCCTTATTCTACCTTGGGTCCATGTTAAATATCTGGCATCCAAAATACTTGCCCTCAATAATAAAAGAATTGCCCGTGACTGGCTCAACATTTATAACCATCCTTTGTATCTACTCGAAACTTTCGTCGAAAAAAACCGCTTCAAAGGTCACCCTGTAAAATGTAGCTCTACTGCCTCCCTTAGGGAATTTCACAGGGCAGGCCTGTTACAAAGCCGCTAACTGGATCTGTGTAGGACAAACAAAGGGCACCTCTAAGAAAGGAAACACACACCTAGTCCATAAAAACATCAAAAGCGTTTTTCTGTATCCGTTGAGAAAGGACTTCAGGGAAAAGCTGAAAGAATAATCCGGGTGGAAGTCGCACCTCCCACCCAGATCGTGAGGTAAATGGTGAACCCACTTAAAAAATT
>QMLL01000481.1 GCA_003646715.1 Deltaproteobacteria bacterium | reverse complement strand
TTGTATGAATTTATCCCGACGGGTGGAACTACGGGGGTTCCAAAGTTATGCATGCATTCCACGTATACAATGGCTCAAATGCACACTGCTGTCAACTATGGGGCAAGGGGTGGAATTAATCATTATGATACACTTCTCTGTTTTGGCCCTCTAAACGGCGGCACCGGCACCGTCGCTGCTGTTCATCCCTGCCTGATATGGGGAGCAAAGCTTGTTTTGCTTACGGAATTTAGCGAGGTTGATGCGTGCAGACTAACTGAAGAAGAAAAGGTCACCATGTGGGTGGGGATTCCTGCGGCTATGGTGAAGGCTGTGAAAAGTCCCTATTTTGGGAAGTACGACATGAGTCTGTTAAGGGTGGTACTTTATTCGGGGATGCCCATGCCTGTGGATGTTGCCGAGCAGTTCTGGGAAATGGGAGTTAAGCCCTGCGGGCAGTATGGAACATCTATTTCGGGGGCGTGCGTAGGTGGCAATGTCATAACGGATACGAAGGAAGAACTCCTTTACACCAGCGGTAAAGTGTACCAGGGTTGGGATGTGAAGTTAATCGGCCCTGATGGCAACGAGGTTCCCCAGGGTGAATATGGAGAGATTGCCATCTGGCACCCGCATTTTTCATACTACAGGACACCGGATCTCACCAGAGAATCATTTCCCAAGGCGGAGGAAGAAGGCTATGGGGGCTATGAGTACACGGGTGACATAGGAGTGTTCGACGAACGAGGCAACCTTAAGATTGTGGGTAGGTCAAAAGATATGATTCTTCGGGGAGGACAGAATATTTTCCCGAAAGAGATCGAAGACATACTGGTAAACCATCCTATGGTACAGCAGATAGTGATAGTCGCGATGCCCGATCCTGTGTTAGGAGAAAAGGCCTGTGCTTTCGTCGTTCCAGCCCCAGGAGAAAAACCTACTCTTGAAGACTTGACATCCTATCTTGAGGATAGGAAGGTCACCAAGTTCAAGTGGCCGGAGAGATTAGAATTAATCGATGAATTGCCTTTGTCCAGTGGTGGAAAAGTGAAAAGAAATGAGTTGAAGGAGTTAATTGCGGAAAAGCTTGAAAAAGAAGGTAAACTTGGCTAGGTGGTTGTTCAAGCATAAAAACTGTTAAAAGGCCAATGTGACATGTTATAGGAGGATGCTGTGATGGATTTTGAGTTGAGTGAGGAGCAGAAAATTGTACAGGAACAGGCACGGCGTTTTGCTGAAAATGAGATTCGCCCCACTGTCCAGGAAGACGAGAAGAACCACTACTTTCGAAGAGAACTTCTGGAAAAGATGGGAAACCTTGGTTTTTTTGGTTGCTGTATTCCCGAGAAATATGGAGGCAACGAAATGGGGTTCCTGGAATCGGTCCTCATCACTGAGCAAATCGCCAGAGTATCTCCATCATGGCGCGTCATCATAAACATGCAGAACATAGGTACTGCCATTACCGTGAATCAGTTTGGAACAGAAGAACAGAAAAAGAACCTTATTCCAGGGTGGGTACAGGGAGCAAAGGTAGGATTCTTCGCGATTACTGAGCCGAATGCCGGATCAGACGTGGCGAGCATGGGAACTACAGCAAAGGATAAAGGAGATCACTGGGAATTAAATGGGCAGAAAATATGGATCAGCTACGCTCCAGTTGGTGATGTGGGATTAGTGTTTGCTTATACTGACAAAAAATTGAAATACAAGGGTATGACGTGCTTTATCGTTGATCTCAAAAATACCCCTGGTATCACTACCCACGCTATCGAAACGAAATTGGGACTTCACTGCTCTCCTACTGGTGAAATTATATTTGACGGCGCTGCGATTCCCAAGAATGCTGTACTGGGCAGGGTCGGGGAAGGGTTTAAGATTTGCATGTGGATGCTTAACAATACTCGACTCAGTTGTGCTGCTGGCGCTCTTGGCATTGGTGGCGCCTGTGTTGATCTAGCTATTCAGTATGCCAACGAAAGAACCCAGTTCGGGGAGCCTGTTTCAAAATTTCAAATGATTCAGGCACAGATAGCAGAAATGGTGGCCGATCACCATGCGGCACAAATGCTCGTCTACAGGGCGGCCTGTCTTAAGGACCAGGGAAAACCAAATCAACTTGAGACGTCGGTTGCAAAGCTTTTTGCATCGGAAGCAGCGGTCAAAGCAGCAAATGAAGCCATGAAGATCTTTGGGTCTTATGGATTTTCCACTGAGTACCCGATTGAGCGCTATTACCGGGATGCCAAGTCCACTCAAATTGTTGAAGGGACCTCGAATATCCAGAAACTTATAATAGCAGGAATTGCGTGTGGCCATAGGCCTAATAGATGATCGAACGCAAAACCGGGAGGAAGATATGAATTTCAACGAAATTATATTTGATGTGAAGGACTCGGTAGCCCTCCTAACTCTTAACAGACCAGATATTCGAAATGCCATCACCGGAGAGAAGATGGTTGAAGAGATTGAGAGTGCATGCCGTATGGCACAGGAGAGTTCGGACATAAATGTTATGATCGTCACCGGTGCTGGCCCCGCTTTCTCCTCTGGTGGAAATATTAAAGACATGAAAAAAAGGAGAGGACTTTTTGGTGGAAGCCCTGAGGAGATCAAGGAAAATTATCGACGAGGCATTCAGCGAGTCCCGTTGGCATTTCATAGGTTGGATATCCCCACCATTGCCGCGGTAAATGGCCCGGCAATAGGGGCAGGATGTGACTTGGCATGTATGTGCGACATCCGGATAGCAAGCGAAAAGGCACGGTTTGGAGAAACATTTGTCAATGTGGGCCTCATCCCCGGAGAT
>QMLL01000480.1 GCA_003646715.1 Deltaproteobacteria bacterium | reverse complement strand
TGTTTAACATTGATATAAACGAAACAGATAACAAAAATGTCTGGCGACTGAAAGTAACACCCAAAATCAAAAACATGAAAAAAGGTGTTAATTATGATCTATTAAAAATCAAAACGGACGTAAAAAATTACTCAGAACTTTCGGTAGGACTGAGAATTTTCGTCCAGTAGGTGATAACCATGGGAGATGGCTGGGAATTCTTTGGAAAGAATCTCATAATGATCGGCGTTATCTTTATTTTGCTGGGAGGATTTTTTCTCTTTAAAAATAAAATCCCCTGGATCGGACATTTGCCAGGGGATATCATCATCAAGAAAGGAAACTTTGGTTTCTATTTTCCCATAGCTACGTGTATTCTCCTAAGCATAATTCTATCTATAATCTTTTCTTTATGGAAAAGATAAAATAGCACTACTTTCCAGATGTTTCGGGAACCATTTCAATTGCATGGGTGGGGCATTCTGAGGCACATATGCCACACCCCTTGCAATATTCCAGATCAATTTCAACCGGTATGCTTCTTTTAACAACCCCTTCCGGACAATAAAGCCAGCACAAAAAGCACGCCATTCGACCTTTTTTAGAAGGGATACATTTCTCAAGATCAATCACGGGCCGATAGTATCGCCAGTCTCCGGTTCTGCCTGCTTCACCTATTGTAAGTTTTCCGTGAGCATATGTAAATTTATCTTTTCGGGGATCAAATCTGTTGTTTTCTTCGTTCATAGTGGTTTAATCCTTTTTACCCAGGTGAATCCTAAAGTTTCCATTCACCACTTAACTTTGTTGCTTCGTACGTTAACTGGGTTCCTTTAATATTTTTCTCGGCAGCACTGCCAGAGAAGTGGTTTCTGATTGCCTGTTCTATGCTTTCAAGGCTGACAAGGCCTGTAGCCCGGGATATAGCTCCTAAAATGCATGTATTGACTATTGTTGCTCCAGACACTACCAGACCAGCTTCTTCCGCATAATGCGATGCGTCGGTTGTTGCAACAGTAAAAGCAGATATACCAATATCGCCCGGCTCCCTCGTGCTATTAATTATAATTATTCCGTTTTCTTTCATGCCATTAGTAACGTCAATGACATCCAGCAAAGTCTCATCAAGCACCACCACGATGTCCGGCTTTTCAACAAGCGAATAGGTTTTTATCTCATCCCTCGATATTCTGTTAGTAGCAATTATGGGAGCCCCCCTGCGCTCAGCACCAAAAAAAGGAGCAGCTGTTACTCCCTTGTAACCGTCCATGTAAGCGGCTTCAGCCAGAATCATTGCACCAGTCACTGCGCCCTGGCCACCTCTACCGTGCCATCTTATTTCATAAACTTTATTTTCGTTTTGAGTCATTTTTCCTTACTCTTCCAATCATTTTTCACCAAAAACACCAGACGGGAGCGATATTTGCAAAATTCCTGGGAAATATCAAGGGGAAAAATTCTTCTACGGAACTAGATTGGAAATCTACCCTGCTGTTTCAAAATTTCCATCATCTGGGAAAGTCCCAATAGCAGAGTTGTACCAAGTATGGCAAAAATGATCATCAGCAAAATCACCAGTATAATTAAACCAGGCAAGGTCAGGGCAAAAAAAGCCTTGACGGAAGAGGTCTTGTGCACGACTTTGAGACCGATCATGGTTGAAATGAATCCCCAAACGGATGCTGCCAGAGCACCTATGAGGGGAAAAACACTCAGCAAACTCACTGATCCGCTGACCCACGCGATTGTCGCAAAGGTCGAGTGCCAGCCCCTATTTACCCCTCTGAATATGTAAAGCATAAAATGAGTGACAGCACTATAAACAAAGGTCCCCAGAACTATACCAATCGGTGTAAAAAGAGCAGAAACAAGAAACGTAAAGACACTCTCGTAAGGGCTTTTTTCAATACTTCCCATAAGACCCGTTAGCAGGTAGAACCAGTACTCATTCAGTATTTTTCCCAGGGAACCAAAAACGATCAAGAATATCAGCGCGTCATTGAACCTCAAATCAGGTTCCCACTTTGAAAAAGCGGCTTCCGGTCTCAACAAAAATTCTTTCGCAGTTCTATAATAAGCCACGATATCAAAAACTGAAGATCTCTCAAGCCAGGGCATACTTTCTGTGTAAGTTTTTGTTGCCTCCGGCTCTGGTAATTCTGGTGGAACTATTTGTTCTGCTTGAACACCTCTTCGGGATATATAAATAGTAAGGCTACAGTGAGGGCATGCCACAGGTACGGGCTGGGCAGGTAACTTTGACTCGTCTACCCTAGATTTTTTTCTGCAATGGGGGCAAACAATTATCATACGCACCTACAAAAAGCTACAAGATAGAAATTAACAGACCAGAGTGTTACAGAATAACCTTTGATTAAATTCGAACAATGATAATATAAATACCATATCAATGTAAAAAAAATTAACAGAAAATGGATAAAATACACAAATGAAAAACAGTCTGGATAGCAGACTCCCCGATCTTCCCGAAGATACAACCAGCCAACAACTGGGGCAAGCAATAGCGAGGTGGCTTTTCGAAATATCATGCTTGCCGGAACTTTCGAATTTCAGGACGACTTTTCAACTACCACATTTAACAAGAAAATTATACGGCAAGGTCTTAAAAGCTCATCAGCGCTACCTTCAATACAAATTAAATCAGTTAAGAAAACATGGGAGAGAGCCAACATGTAAACGAGGGTGCGCTTTTTGTTGTCAGTTCATGCCCTCAGGTATTTCAGCCCTTGAAGTGATTTTTCTTTATGATGAAATGCACCAACAAAAACATTTCTCCAGAACATTTCGGCG
>QMLL01000479.1 GCA_003646715.1 Deltaproteobacteria bacterium | reverse complement strand
GCTTTCAATTATTTGGCGATATATTGTGCTGGTTTCGTGGGAGGGTTCGGTTTCCAACATTCTTTTCAGTGTCTCTTCGCAACGCTTGTAAACTTTTAGAGCTTCTACTTTAAAGCCCAGTTTCTGATAGAGTAGCATCATCCGCTGATAAAATATTTCCTGTAAAGGGTCCACATCCAGTCCTTTTTCATAATATGACAGAGCATCCTCCGGTGCGTTATTCTCTTCAAAAAATTCCGCCGCAGTTCTGATAGCTGCAGTGAACTTGGTTTTCAGTCGCTCTCGCATGGGTATCATCCAGGGTTCCTCTGGTTCACTGGCAAGAAAGTGGCTCTTGTAGGTGTTTATGGCTTTTTTGTACAAACTGATCGCTTCCCTTTTTAAGCCTTGGTTCATTAATCTTTTGGCCTTTTCAAGAGCCTGCTCAAATGTCCAGATGTCAAGCTCACAATAATTGCTGTCAAGGGTTAGCTTTCCGTCCTTGAGACTTATGATGTCTTTAGTCCCAATCAGTTTTCTCAGGCGGTTTAGCGTGGTTGAAAAAGCGTTGTTTGCCATATCTCCGTCAGTATCGTACCAGAGAGCATCTATGATCTTATCCATGTGGACTTCGGTTCCACCATGCGCAACCAGTACTTTGAGCAATTTGAGGGGCATTTTCTGGGCTTTTCTGGTGAAACTGATTGGCTGGTCGTCCTTCAGAATCTGAAAGGTATCCAGGGAACGAATTCTTAATGCCCACGGCCAGTTTTCAAGATCAAAACTCTCAACGGAGCAGGGTGCAAGCCTGTTTACGCGAATGAATCTCTTGACATATTCAGGTTCGATATTTTCTGCAAGTGCTTTAGCGCAAAGTCTGGCAATGGCCGGGGAGTACCACCACCATGCCATTGTGAAAAGCCCCTGGCGCTGTCCCAGGCTCATGGCCTTATCCAGCAAGTGAAGCCCTTTTCTTTCATCACCTCGCTCCAGCTCAATTTTTGCCATGAGAAGGAGACTCATGAATTCAAGTATCCTGCTTTTCAAAGATGTAGCAGCATCATGGACCTCGTAGATCTCTTTTTTACTTTTTTCGATCTGACCAAGTTCAAATAAAGCGTATGAAAGTTGGAACCTACAAATAAGTGCAGGCAGTAAATATCCTGTTTCATCTCCCACCTTGACCGCGCTTTCCGCCTCTGCCTTAGCCTGCACAATGTTCCCCGTATGCAGGTTATAAAGGGATCTGAAATGGTGATAGATGCTGAAAATGTGATAGTGTTTTATGTGAAGAATAGCTTGAAATCTGTTGAGTAAGGTTTCTGCTGCCGAAAGATCCCCGGAAACGAATGAAATAAAAATGGCTGGCATCAAAAATAAGTGTTCCCAGAAATAAAGCCCCATTTCTTTTATCAGTGCAAGGGCATCTGATATTTTGTCCAGTGCCGAATCTATCTCTGTCATGTTGCAGATGGCTATGGATATTTCTAGCCATTTTCGGTGGATAACCATGGGTGGTGATCCCTTTAGCGACCTGGCCAATTTCTGACTTTCTTTGTATATTACATCTGTCTTTGCAAAATCACCAATCCAGGCGTAGTATGTAAGAGCCCAGGATACGGTTTGCATATACAGAGCTACATTGCCTATTTCTCTCGATTTTGTGAGAGTTTCTTCCAGAAGTAGTGGCAAATCCGGGTGATTTGGCCTTCTAATTATTAGTCCTGATAGTCTGCTTAACGATACTCTTACTTCGATTTCAGCGGAAGGAAACGTTAGTGAGGGCAGAATGTGTTTATCAAACCAATCCAGCCACGGATCAAGTTCAGTGAAATCGTTCCATTCAAAAGTGATACTTTCGATAATGCTTGCCCACGCAAGACAGAGTCCAGTGATATCATCCTGTAATTTAAACAATTTGAGTGCTTTTTCCAGGTATTTTCGTGCATCGGATGCGATGAGATGGAGGCAGCTTACGCCGAGCCAGTAAAGGAGCCAGGGCTCTTTTTGGACGATCTCTTCGGGGATTTTCAGTATCCATTGTTCGAGGGTTTTATGGCGCCCTTGTGAGACCAGTTGGGTTGCTTGATCCAGAACAACTGTAATCAGGTTCTCATAGTCTTCTGATTCGGAGAATAATTCAACAGCATCTTCAAAATGACCTGCTGCTTGTAGCAAAATTGCGGATTTTTCTTTCAAAAGACGCACTTCTTCTTGATGAAACCTGTTATTTGCTTTGCTTTTGAGAAATTCGCGGAAGAGAGGGTGATATTCGTATTCCCGAACGGGCGCAGGAAAAGTACCCGTAAATAGATGGTTACTATTAAGAAATGAAAGAATTTTGCTAGCATCGTTCATTCCAGTCAATCTTCTGGCAATAGAAACCGTCATTCTTGGAAGAAATGCAGTTTTCAGCAGGAAATCCTTAAAATTTTCATTCATCTTGTCGAAAAGCTCGGAGGCAAAGTATCCAAATATCGATTCCGGTATGAACTCCTCCGTGGGAAAGGAATGTATGTTGCCCTTTTCGACACTGCTTCCTATGAGTACCAACCCCGCTGCCCAACCTCTAGTTTTTTCATAAACATGTTTCATCACATCTGGGGGTAGTTTTTCCCCTGTTTCGATCTGGATCAGTTCTCTTGATTCCTCTAAACTTAGAGTAAGTTTCTCCGGTCCGATTATCCTGATTACCTTATTTGCAAACAGGCCGGCGAAGGCTTGTGGCGGCGTGGTCCTGCTCAATATAATTACGTGAATATCAGGTGAGATACCCGCAAGTCCGCTTTTGAACACTTCATGGAATGACGATTCGGGTGG
>QMLL01000478.1 GCA_003646715.1 Deltaproteobacteria bacterium | reverse complement strand
CATATCGGGCAAGAATGGGTATCACCGGAATGTAGCTCGTGGTACTGCTGGTTCAATGCTTCCTCCAGGCTGACGCCGTATTGCTTCAAGTATGCTTTGTTGACCATCTTGATTTGTAGTTTTCTATCTAGAAGCACCAGCATATCCGTAATACCGTCGAAAACCGATTGCAGTAGTTCCTTGCTCTGGACGAGACGTTCTGAGTTTTGCAAGCTTTCGATAGAGATCCCGGTCTGTCTTCCAACAGAAAAGAGTAACTCGTGCAGTTCCGGTGAAATTTCATCGAAGTCCACTCCTACAAATGTCATCACACCGAGTACATGTCTCCTGCAGCACAGCGGAACATTCAAAAAATTGGTGTCACTGTCGTCTTCTATGAAACTCATGTGTCCGCAGGCTGCTTCGCATATTGAGGTTTGGAGATCGGTAATGTCTTCATCCGGGAGAAATTTACAACAATTCGGGTCAAAATCTACTTGTTTTATTAGATAATCTGCGTTCTCGTGACACTGTAATTTAAGGTGTGGTGGTGATCCCTGGAGAAGGTATATACCTGCGCCCTGGGCCGGGATCAAATTCAGGGTTCTCCTTAATATCTGAGGCAGTATTTCGGGTAAGCTTACTGTTTCTGTGGTGAGCTCTGCAAGGGTATTAAGGGTGTGAAGTTCCCTGTTTCTGGTGAGGACTTTTTCGCGAAGAGTTCGCTGAAAATTTTTTAACGCCTTTGTTCGGTTTTCGACCATTTTCTCTAAGTTTGCCGCATATTCTTCAAGCTGTTCACGGGTTGCCTTAAGGTGTCCGGCCATAACTCTGGCTACAGTGGTTAACTCATCGATTTCGTCTTTTGTTTCGGCTTCTTTCAAGAAATGTAAATGTTCTTCATCCTGCAATTCAGTGTGAAATACTTTCAGGATGTCTTTAAGGCTATGAACAACAACTATGTTAAAAAAGAAAGTAATTATGGCGAAAAGTATTACTACGCACACAAAGCCAACCACAAATACCGTAAAAGCAATCCCCTTGATTTTTGCAAAAGCAACTGTAACCGGAATACCAACTTCGCTAACTCCGGCAAGATCCCCGGGTTTATGTCCAAACCCGCGAGAATTTCCATAAATCTTGATTAAATTTTTTGGTGCTTCTGCCGGATCCCCGTGACAGTGCATGCACGACTTTGTGAAAAGCACAGGTTTGAACCGCACAAAATGTTCTCTTTCTCCCACTGTTACCATGCCTTCCCATTTTTTCAGATGGGGATTCACGGAAAACAGCTTAATCATTCTCACTTCCAGTTCATTGGCTTCGCTGGAAGGATTTCTGGCGTTTGTCGCTACTCTTCGGTAGAAATATTCGGGAAGTGAGCCCTTAAATCTATCCATCACTGCCCGGCTGACGTAAGACGTTGACATTGCCTCAAGCACAAAGCCTTCTTCACCCAATATCTCATACATCCTGGGGCGAAGAACTTCTCTCACATAACTTCTGGTTGCCTCAACAGCAGCCATCACTATTTGTGATTTCTCGTACGCCGCGTCTTGCAGTAAACGCTTTTCCTGGGTGTACAGTAGAAAGGCGCAAATTCCACAAAAAAATAAAAGAATGGCTGCCATGCCAAGGAGAAACTTTTGCTGGAGGCTGAATGAAACTCTTTTAGGTACTTGTATCATAACCATTTCTCCATATTTAGACCTTGTGTATTTTTTTCATTATAAAGAAATATCTTCCCTCAAACAATGCTCACTCTGGAAAACACTGCTTACCTGAGTGTTCAGTGCCGAAACTCTTATAAAGCCTTGATAATGCCTTGCTTGATGGCCACTTATGCAAACACCTCTGTCGTGATTATTCAGATATTACAGTAACTCTGTGGTCATAACATGCTGAAATAACAATAGTGTTAGTTGTTCACTTATTTGTCCATTACTTGTAAAAGGTGGAATGCGTACCAACAGGTCAATCTCAGGAAAGGAAAGGAGGTGAAGAAGCCCGAGGATATTGGCCATGAGGCAAATTCTAAAGCGAGGAGGATTCTATGAGTGAAAAAGAAAAAAAAGAGGTAACCGGGACAGGGTCGCTGACATGGGATGTGCTGGAAGCGGAAGATGTTCTGGCAGGGGCAGAACCCTGGGAACCCATAGAAACAAAGCTGGTTCTCTGGTCTTTTGCTATTGCTGCAGTTGCCCTGATTATCGGTCTTGTACTTGTTCCAACTTCGGTATTCCATTAGATGACCGGGATTGAATCATGAGAATAGAATGTACAATCACATATGAAGGAAGCAAGTGGCGTCTTAAAAGTGACCTTTTCGGTTATCTGCGCCTATTCTCCATGCCCTGAATGAACTGGTCAGAAGGCATTTGAGAGAAAAAGGCATGCCGGGAGAGGGAGAAAAAGTAGAAGTTTTCATGGCGTTTGACAATTCCACCATACCTCAGTGGATTCGTCAGTATGCACAGCATTGTTTTAACAGGATTTTGGTGGTTGATAGTAGAAGTTCGTGAACATAGTGGGAATTGACCTGGTTGGCTGGATAGCCTGTCCCCAAAAAAGGCTCTTAACAATGCCCCCTGGAGCCATTGCGAAGAAAATAGTAACGCTAGGGCATACGTTTTATGCGCTGGGAGGCAAATATAGTATCATTGCCAAAGCTTTTTACAAAAGCCTTGGTCCCATAGGTAGCATACTGGTGACATATATCGTTTTCGCTTTGACCATCACGCGTTTTTTCACCGTCAAAGTTTGACTTGAAAAAATAGCGCTCTTTCTGTTTATTATTCCCACAGCCATTGTGATCGCGTAT
>QMLL01000477.1 GCA_003646715.1 Deltaproteobacteria bacterium | reverse complement strand
TAATTTCTTATCTGAAAAAAACACATCAATATTATTTAGACCGGAAGATTCCCGAAATTGATTCCATGATCACTTCCCTTGTTAAGGAAAGCGAAAAACCCTCTCAGAAAGAGCTTAAACTAATCATGAAGTTTTTTAATGACTATAAAGAATGTTTAACCAATCACATCGAACGGGAAGAGAATGTGGTTTACCCCTATATTCTAGAATTAGAGCAATATTACAAAGATTCCTCTTCTGTTACTCCAGCAGAAATTCAGAAATTAAAAGACTATGCCATAGCCCACTATGTGGACGAGCATGAAGATATTGAAGAAAGCCTCTTCGACCTTAAGAGCTTGATTATTAAGTATCTTCCTCCACAGAAAAATAATATTCTTTGTTTTAAAATCCTTGGACAACTGGGACATCTTGAAAAGGATATTAACGACCATTCTAATATGGAAAATCGGGTTTTAGTACCAAGAGTTAGTCTTATGGAAAAAATATTAAACTAAAAAAATGCAGCAGGTTACCTTTATTATCGCCTCAGGGTCTTATCCTTTAAACAAAGGATTGAGTGTTATTTTGAATGAGATAAAAAATGCCAAAGTAGTTGCTGTGGTTGAAGACAAAGTAAATCTCATCAAAAGTATTGCTGACCAAAAACCAGATTATTTATTAATTACTAAAGAAATTTACCACCAAATAGATACCCTTCAACTTAACGAGATTTACAAAGCATCTCCAAAAACGCAATTAATAGATATTAAAGGGGTAAATGAAACATCAAATGAAAATAGTTTTCATAAAACATTTTATTTTCATTCGGGGAAAAAAGAGACCTCAGCATTTTTCATTAAACTGGTGGAAGATAAAAAACCTGAAATTGAAAGTACCGATAGCGAATTAAGCGAGAGAGAAATCACCGTTTTAAAAAATGTAGCTGTGGGAAAAACCAATAAGGAAATTGCAGATGATTTATTTCTTAGCATCCACACAGTAATTACCCATCGAAAAAACATCACCAACAAACTGGGCATCAAATCTATCTCAGGACTGACAGTCTATGCTATTATCAATGGTTTTGTGGCTATGGAAGAAGTGGAGTAGTAAGGTTTATTCAACAACTACTATTTTTCGCAAAACAAAATCATCACCCTGAATAATCAAAACATAACTTCCTGCATCAAAACTACTAACATTAATTTCTCCCTGATTATTTGCTGTGGAGGTTTTCCATACAATTCTTCCTTGAATATCGGAAAGGCTGAGTACAAAAGGCGAGCTTATATAGTCAGTTTTCCAATAAATCATATTTGAACTAGGATTGGGATAAAGGCTGAAACTTTTCTTTGGTAATTCTTCCATTCCTTCACATAAATCAAAGAAAACAGTAATCGTATCATAATTGTTGCAGCCGTTTGAATCGGTTGTATTAACCCAAAACGAAATGGTGGTTGTATCGTGAAAAGAATAAGATGAATCAAGTAGTAATACAGAAACTGTATCTCCGGTACTCCACAACCACGAACTATAATTATTGGGCCTGCAGTAAAGACTATCGGGAGCAAACCATAAATAGTTCGCACAAATCAAAGTGTCCTCTCCAAGATAGGGATGTGGCAGCTGATTTACATTTATTTTAATAACAGAAGAAGTATCCCATCCGCAGCCTTGTCGAAAGGCCGTATAATAATAATTATCGCCTTTTGTAATCCAGAGCGCAGAATCATTGCCAAGGTGCATTCCTTTGGAAATCCAATAAATACTATCATAAACAGCAGTATAAATCATCACAGAATCGCCTTCACAAAATGAGGAATTGCCTATCAATTGCGGCATGACAAGTGTATCACAAACCCTATAGGAGGCCGACCAGCCTTCATCCACCATGCCTCCATCAGAAATAAAATTTATCATCATATTTCCGGATGAAGCCGTTAAATCCTGAGGAAGATTTTGTCCTGAAAAACTACCTAATAAAGGATCGGATGTGTTTGTTCCATCATAAACTTTAACAAAATCGTAGCCTTGCTCTGTTAAGAAACTATCGAAGTGAAGGTGAATAGGCAAAGCAGAAACCGGACTAATTATCCATGAACAATTGGTATTATTATGATAGCTATAATTACCGCTGCCATCCGAAAACTGCCCGGAACTTGAACTAAAAGTTGTTATCCCCTGGCAAAACTCCGTCATATAAGAAGCAGACCAACCTTGATCGGTAATGGCAGTATCCGACTGGAACAACACAAACAAAGCTCCCGCAGAGGAGGCCACAATAGGAGGCAAAGAATCACCTGTAAAAGCAGCAACTAATGGGGCTGAAGTGGAATTCCCATCAAATATCTTCACCGTATCGCCCACCTGTAAGCTAAAAGTATAAAAATGGAGTTTAATATCTGCCGCACCCTGAGGTTGAATAAGCCATGAACAGGAAGCATTGTTTTGATAATCCTGATAGGAGGATCCATCGCTAAAATTTCCATCGGGAGCTAAAAGTGTATCTGTATTCGATTGGCATGCAGAAGGATATTGTGGCTTCATGCCAAATACACCGGAATTATACATGCCGAAATTCATTCCTCCCGGATTAAGATTTGTCACTAAGAAATATCCGTTGTGAGATCCATTCCATCCCCAGTTGAAGTGGAAATAATGATTGCCCTGATAGCCATCGCACACAAAAGCATGACCGCCTGTACCCGTTCCATCATAATAAACAGGGCGAAGTGAATCAAACTCATCTCTAAGCATCTGCTCCCAAATAGAATCCTGAAAATTATCCCTATAAAGCATTTGCATTTGGTTATTAAAATTAAAAT
>QMLL01000476.1 GCA_003646715.1 Deltaproteobacteria bacterium | reverse complement strand
CCTATATATAATCATGATGTCCGTAAGGACATCATACGAGGGGAGCAGGACATACCTTTACATCCTTAACTGTCTGTGATAAATTTTCTTTAGTTTGCATGGGCTTTTCCTCCTTTCTTTTTTTAAATTCATTTGTTATGAGGAGGATAGGCCCTAATAATTTTAATTGCAAGTGAATTTACACACAGCGTGGGACGGTACCCCTTTACGTTAGCGTAATCGGGGGCGAGGGGTTTAAATATAATGAAAAATTTGGGAGATAATATGAATGATTACAAGGAAAGAAAATACCTATCTGCAATAGAAGTTGCAAAGTATCTTGGGATTAGTGTGAATGATGTTCATAAATTATTAAAAATTGGAAAATTAAAGGGGTATAAAGCCGCAAGCGGGCAATATAGATTTGATTTACAGGATGTTAAATCAATAGAGAGTGAAATTGTGAAGAAAAAACAAAATTCAAAAATTAATATAGAAACAGAAAACATTTTAGAAGTTAATGGCACCATCCAGAAAATCTTTGTAAAAGATGCACGAAACATGGATGAGATAGAAGATAATTCTGTTCATCTCATGATAACTTCGCCACCTTATTTTGACGCAAAACTATATTCTAAAACGCCCATTGAAGAAGATTTAGGAGATATTCATGATTTGGACAGGTGGTTTGAAGAAATTAAAAAAGTTTGGAAAGAAGTTTTAAGAGTTTTACAACCTGGGAGAAAAGCTTTTATAAATATAATGAACCTTCCTGTGAGAACAGAAAATGGATTTAGAAGTTTAAATATCGTTGGGAGGACTATTGATATTTGCGAGAGTGTTGGTTTTGTATTCCGTAGAGAAATCATATGGCATAAAACAAACTCTGTGAAAGCTCATTTTGGAACATACCCCTACCCAGGAAACATACTGATAAATTACGCCCATGAGTTTATACTGGAATTTGAAAAAACAACACCAAGGAATTATAAAAAGTATGCTCATCTTACCCAAGGACAAAAAGAGACGTCTAAACTTGATAAAGAATTTTGGATAGAAATTAAAAAATCCGATGTTTGGTTAATGAAACCTGAAAAAAGTGGGAATAATAGAAACCATCCTGCGCCTTTTCCTTATGAACTGCCGTACAGATTGATTAAAGCATATAGCTATGTAGGTGAAATGGTGTTAGATCCTTTTGTAGGTTCAGGAACAACATTAATAGTGGCAAGAGATTTGAAAAGGAATGGAATTGGATATGAAATTAATCCGGAATTAGCTATGGAAGCAATAAATAGAATTAGAAACTACCAACCAAAATTATTATGAGGTGAAAAAATGAAAAACAAAAATGCTAAACTGATATATGCACAATCGAGCGATATAAAAGCAAGAACATATATTGAATACAGAAAAGATATGAAAAAGAAAGCTATCGCAGAATTGGAGATAAAAGATTGGCTTCAAGAAAAATTAAAAACATTCTTTAAAAAAGATGATGTTAGTGTTGAAAAAGATGGAGGAGACCGTTTTCTTTGGTTTCTAAGAGAAGGTGGCATTACAAGAGAACCCGATTTTGTTGCTCACATAGGTAAAGATAAAGAGCTTTTTATTGAGTTTCAATATGCAGATAGAGAGGATTTAAAATATTATGATTTTAAAATTTCAAAAGTTGCAAAAAAAGTAAAGGATGTAAGAATTCCACATCAAGATAGAATTTTCCTTTATGTTGTGAAAAATTCCTACAGATATGCATTTATAGATCCAAAATGGATTGTAGAACATGGAGAAATCGGTGTTGTGCCTGCTTGGGGAAGTAGACAGGCGTATAGAATTCCTAAAGATATTTTTGAAAAAATTTTGAAAAGAGATGAAACATTAAAACCTGTTGTAAGAATGATTGGTGCTAAAATAAAGATCTTAAACTTCCAACACCAATTGTTAGAGTTCTGGGAAAATGAGTTATCAAATGAGCTACAAAAGGTTATTGACGAAGAAAAATTAGTCAAAATAATTCCTAAAACTCTGGGTGGGTTTTTCAAGGTATGCTTTATTTTGGATCATCTCAACAAAATTCCAGAAAATGTAAATTTATGGTTAGTATATCTTCTAAGTTATGTAAATACTAAATTGACTTTAAAAGAAATTTCAATGCTCGTATATTCTCTTGATTACATATATTCAAAAATTACTGTTCTTGGAGATAATGAACTAAAAGAGTTAGAAAATAAAATAGAAGCTCTGTTGCAAACAATTAATAATTACTACGATGAAAAGGAAGGACTTTATAAATCCACTATTAAAGAAAGTCCTTTAGAAGAAACAAGATTTGCACTTTTTTCCATCAACTTAATAGAAGATATCATACAGGATGCAATTGTTTATCATAATGCCCATTTCCAACCAACTGTTAGAATATATCAAAATGTAAAAGATCCGGTAAAGGTGTCGGAGGCATTAAGGAATGAAATATAGTAAAATGTACCTGTTGCCCCCGACTCTTCGTTCGCTTACGCTCACTTTGGGGCTATCGCCCACGCCTAACAGCAGACATACGGCTACGCATCGCTCCGCCCAAATTCGGCAAAGCCGGCCTTCATATGTCCGCCATCCGTTAGCTTGTGTGAAAACCCTTTAAAAAATAATAAAATATTGATATTATTTTGGCAAGAAAAAGAAAAAAATGATAAGAGGGGAAAAAGTTATCACGGATTTTGGGTCGTCTAAATCTATTCAGCTAAGGACTTAAAAATGAGGAAATTCCCAATAGTCTTGTCTTGCTGTCTTTGATGTTTTATTATGCATATAAAATTCATAGGGGGAGGTTTTTT
>QMLL01000475.1 GCA_003646715.1 Deltaproteobacteria bacterium | reverse complement strand
GGATGATTTCCTTTTAAGTGCCAGGAAGGCGCTTAGCTATAAGTTAAAAAACGAGGTACCTAGAGCCATCGAAGAAAGAGACCTCGATTTTATGAAAAGAATCCTCGATGAAGCGAAAAAGTGGCAAATAGAGCTGGACGTGGAGGAAGTGGAAGAACTTATAGGAAAGTCTTTCTTGGAAAAGCTTGAAAAGTGCGCATATTCATTCCCCTCAGATGTTGTAAAGGACATCAGCCTGCTCATGGAGCTCTGTAACATGCTGAACAAAAAGCCTAATCTGTGGAAACTGCAAAATATATTTTATGATATATACAAGGGAATAAAATCGAGGGAAACGACGTTTGACGCAGAACAGGAACTGTTTATTGAACAACTTAAAGACTTCCTGAATTTTAACCTGATATAGCTAAAAGGAGCCTGAGCAGAACATGGGATATTTAAACCTGGTGTTTGCCATACATTCACATCAACCGATTGGGAATTTTGATCACGTCTTTCGAAAGGCTTTCGATGAATGCTACAGACTGTTCATAGACGCAGTGGAAGAATTTCCCAATTTTCGATTTGCATATCATTTGTCAGGTCCGCTTCTCGAGTGGATAGAAAGAGAAGAACCTCGATACCTTGATCGTCTAAGAAAGCTGGTTAAACGCGGTCAACTGGAGATGCTATCGGGTGGATTCTACGAGCCTATCCTGGCCAGTATACCAACTGCTGATGCCATCGGTCAGCTGGACATGATGAACCGATTCATAAAAGAAAAATTCGACCAGGATGCAAAGGGATTCTGGCTAACCGAAAGAATATGGACTCCGGAACTTCCCATGAAAATTGCACCGGCGGGTTTAAAATACACGTTTGTTGACGACACTCATTTCCTATACGCTGGGTTAGAAACTAACCAGTTATTCGGATATCGCTTCACGGAATCAGAGGGTTACAAGCTGGCAATTTTCCCGGGTTTGAAAGAACTGCGATATTCGATACCCTTCAAGGAAGGGGAAGAAGTGATAAAACTTTTGAAAAACTGGATAGATCCGGAGAGAGATGTGATTGTCAGCTATGCCGACGATGGGGAGAAATTTGGGGTATGGCCGGGTACTTATAAATGGGTATACAAAAAAAAGTGGCTCAGGGAATTTCTGCAATTGCTGGAAGAAAATAGCTCTTGGTTGCGAATGATACTGCCAAGTGAAGCACTCGAAAAATACCCTGCCGAGGGACGAATATATATGCCCACTGCTTCCTACGAAGAAATGCTGAAATGGGCCTTGCCCGTGCCTTCGGGTAAAAAAATGGTGCAGGTGATTCAAAGACTCGAAGAAACAGGATTATACGAAGAATCACAACGCTTCATCAGGGGGGGCTTATGGGATAACTTTCTTGTCAAGTATCCTGAAAGCAACTGCATGCATAAAAAGATGATCTTCTTGAGCAGCAAGGCAAGGGAAAATAATGAGGCACTGAAGGCAATATGGCGCGCTCAATGTAACTGTGGATACTGGCATGGTCTTTTCGGAGGCATTTATCTTCCGCACCTCCGGCATGCTATTTATCAGAATCTGATAGAGGCGCAGAGAATACTTCGCCTGGGTTCTGATCAGGTGGCCGCAGAGGTATTTGACTTTGACAGAGATGGGAATGACGAGATTATCTGGCACGGTAACTCCTTGAATGTTTACCTTGCACCGGCACAGGGGGGAAGGGTATTTGAAATAGACTTTATTCCCTCTCTGTATAACCTGACCAATGTATTGACGCGAAGAGAGGAAATATACCACGAGGAGTTTAGAAAAAGCGCAAAGAAAAAGGATTCTGACGAAGAGGTAAAGTCTATTCATCAGATCCACAAGGCAAAAGAGGGAAACTTAGAGAATTGGTTGATCTACGATCAATACTGCAGAGGAAGTTTTCTGGATCATTTTTTGAGTGCGGACGAATCGGTTCAGTTGTTCTGGAAGTCTGAATGCAGGGAGCTCGGAGATTTCCTGGAAAGTCCTTATGAAATACTTGAGCATGCAACTGAGAGAAACTATGCTGAGGTCACCCTGAAAAGAACCGGCGCTGTTTTAATGGAAAATGAAAAAAGGGAAGTAATAGTTGAGAAAAAATTCAGGCTTAAAGATAATAGACTTGAAGTAAAGTACCTTGTCAGGGCGCCGGGTTTGGACGCTAGAAATTTAAGATTCGGAGTTGAACAAAACTATACCCTGCATACGGGCAGTGATCCGCAACGGTTTCTCATGCTGGAGGCGAACGATAAGGGCGGATTTTTCAAAGAAATGCCGGGCAAAATTTTCAGTTATCCGGGCGTTTCCAGGTGGGAGATGATCAATGAATGGGACAACTGGCGATTGATATGCAGTTCGGATAAGAACTTCGAACTGTGGCATTTCCCGCTTGAGACCGTTTCTCACTCGGAAGAAGGCCTTGAAAAGGTTCATCAGGGAAGTTGTTTTCTTATGCAATGGCCAATGGAAATGAACGAGAGTGATGTACTGGAAATTAATATAGTCATTGAAGTTGAAAGATACGCATAAAGAAGTGATCACCAATGATTAAACTTCCTTATGGGAAACCAATTTATCAGCGTTTGTATACGCGGTTTACGTCTTTTCCAGAATTAATGGCTTTTCTGGAACAGGAGGCTTTTACCGGTTACCTGGAGCTTGAGTCCTGGGAAGGGAGCGGGAAAGTTATCCTCAAGGAAGGGATTATCACTCACGTGGTTATCAAAACCATAGAAGGAGTTTTCGAAGACAATATTGCTCTCGAAAAGATATACAAACACGTAGAACATCCTGAATGTTCCATT
>QMLL01000474.1 GCA_003646715.1 Deltaproteobacteria bacterium | reverse complement strand
GGTTGACTGTTTTATAGATTAAATGAATCTCTTGCCCCCTAATTTTCCCACAAGGAGGCCTACGGGTAGACCTTGAAGGTTTGTATTGAAATAGCTCTCCATCGCCTTCAAAAGGGACGGCAACTGTAACCTGGACTCCCTTAATATAAAATGGTTTGCTTCTGTCAAAGATTGCTCTCATGGGGTCTTTACTCACATCAACAACCACCTCTTTTTGATCGTAAACATAGATTTTGTCTTCATGAATCTCAGGGGGACGAAGAGAATACTTAGTTATAAGGTATTGGCAAAAATCCTCCTCACTTATGGTGAGAATATAATTAGAATCAAGCTTTTCAACCTCTCTTTTTAGTTCAAGTTTTCTGTGCTCAAAGAAATCACGAAGATTTCCTTTTCCAATAAACAACAGATCTGGTCGGCGGCAATTCTCAGCGTTGACTGCCCAAGTCGCTCCATGGTGCTCTTCCAAGGTTACGCCCCTATTCACTTCTACTCCAGGTCACCGCAAGCCAGAGGTCGCTCAGCTTGGCGTCCTCGAAATAGAGCTTGAGCTCGCCGGTGGGCTTGGCAGGCAGTGCAATGTTGGTCAATTTGCCGATGAGCAGATTGCCCAGAGCGGCATCCTTCGTAAGCGTATCCTTTTGGGCGGCGTTGGGTTGGTCGCTGATCTTGTCATAAACATCTATGCTGCCCGGCACCGACGTTTGCTCGGTGCACGCCAGGAGGTCGATGCGCTTGACGCTGTTCAGCCGGCCTTGGGCCCAGAAAGGATAATGTTCTGGCCGCAGGGTGAAAGCCAGTTCGTAGCGCTGGTTGGCGCTTGGGGTCTGGCTTGTGAACTTCGCCCATTCTGTCGGGAACTCGTGGCGGATCGAGAAGAGTCGCACCGAGCCGGCGGCCTGCCCGGCCTCAATCAGTTCATCGAGCGCCTGCATCGCGGCATTGCGTAACAGTGCCCCACCCTCGCGTGCGGTGTAGCGAATGTGCAGAATCACGTCACTGATGGTGTTATAGTCGAACTGGGCCGGTTCACCTTCGCTGGGATTGGCGGGCAGCTCCAGTTGCCACTCGCTGATGACGCCGGCGTTCTCGAAGGGAAGGTAGCGCTCGTCGTGCAGGCTGGTCTCGAACAGGCCACTGTCGTTCTGGCCTGAACTCGTAACGATGGATTGCAAGCTTCCGAAGTAGTCGATGAAGCGGTCGTCTTCGCTTCCCTCGCGGGCGTATAGGCCGTCGCGAAGAACAGATGTTTTGCGGATGCTGCTTTTGAGCAGGGTCAGCTTGCAGTTGACCCCGGCGTAGGGGCCGGTGACACAGGGAACGCTCATCGCGACGGTCTTGATGCGGCGGAAGTAGTGGCCGGGGCCGTCCATGTCGAACAGCGCCTCGGGCAGGCGCACGGTGCAGCGCCCGGTGGTGCGCAACTGAATCAGCGCCAGCGGGTCCACCTGCAGGAGGCTGACGTGCTTGGTGAGTTCATACTCGCGCAGGTTGTGCTCGTGATAGACCATCTCCATACGTTTAATATCAAGATGAAGCGCATCCCCGGCAAGCAACCCTTTGCGGCCGCCGTCCCAGTAGTTAAACTTGATAAACGTTCGATCATCAAGCTCCGGACGCATCAGCTCGTGTTTCATGGTCTGTTCGGCCTTGCAGGCGACATCGAAAGCGAATTTATAGTATTCGTAATAGAGCTTGGAAAGTTCACCAGCCATCCAGCCGTAGAGCTCTTCGTTGGTGAACTTGTCGTGCAGGAGCCGGTCGATTTCACGCGCCTGTTCGATCTGTTTCTTCACGGTTTCGTATTCATGGCGGGTGATTTGCTCGCGGATCAGGGAGGTGATGATCTGCCGGCCGATCTGCATCAGTTCCCGAGCCGCCAGGTTGCTTTGCAGCCGCCATTCGTCAGCACGGCGTTTGTAAGATGCAGTCCTTGACGTTATCCCGGCTTGGTCGCGGTCCCAGGCCGCCCAGATCCCAAGCAAATCTCCCATAAGCCTCGCCACGGTCGCCAGAACGGTTCCAACCTTAAGATCAATTGTGCCACCTAAACCCCAATAGTGTACATTTGTTTTCGCATCTGGAATTGGCGTAAGTGTGGCGGATAGCGAGTGAAACACCGTGCTTGCAACAGTGAGGTTTCTGGCGTTCTCTAGGTGACTGATCTCGTCACTCTCACTGGTGATGAGAAGAAGCTTGCCTTCATCAGTCATCTCAAGGCTCGGGTACTCATCAGGCATGATTTCCTGCCCGTACTGCTCCACGAGTTCGGCATACACCTCGTCGAATTTCTCCTCGGTGAGTTCTCGCCGTTGCAGGCTGAAGCTGGCAACATCCTTTAATTCATCTTCGTTTTTTCCCAAAAGTCGCTGGTAAAATCGGTAGCGTTCTAACGCGCTCTCCCTGCTTTTGATCAACGCCTCAGTGGATGCTTCGGCTTCCTTCCACTGGAGGTAGCGCACATCCTGTACCATTTTCTGGATGGTAATCTCATGGGCCTGTCGCAGGCGTGTCAGCGCTTCGGCATCCCGTTTCTCCAGAGCGGACAGCAGGCTGTTGCCCATGTTGCGCACCTCGCCGGCAAGCTCCAGCGCTTTCTGGATGAGCAGGGTGGCACGCACCGGCATCAGTGGCTGGTTCAGGCCACTGACCAGGCTGCTGATGTCGATCCCCGCCGCAGCCGCCTTGACCAGCAGCCCCGGATCAATAGGCGGTTGGAACAGTGGAAGCTGGCGCACCACACCTTCGATGTTCATGCAGTGGCGGATCTTGAAAAGCCGATCGGCAACGGTGTCCCAGTAGCTCAGGAGCTTCT
>QMLL01000473.1 GCA_003646715.1 Deltaproteobacteria bacterium | reverse complement strand
GCAGCCTCAAGTTGATGCTTTCGGGCCCGGTTCCCAGACACCAGGTATTGCTGGGGAAACTGGTTGCCGGGTTGTTGACTCTGGCAATACCCATTGCGGTCTCTTTCCTTCTGGTTCTGCTGATTCTGGAGTTTTCGCCGATGGTGTCGCTGAGCGGCTCGGACTGGGCCAGGATTGGACTGATCTTTCTGGCTTCCCTGATCTTTGTGGGGGCAGTGTTCAACTTCGGGCTGTTCTTCTCCTGTCTGACTGAGAGATCTGCCACAACCCTGATGTATGTGCTGTTCTTCTGGGTGCTCTTCGCCGTTGTAATACCCAATGCCGCTGTCTATCTGGCCACGCAGATTCGTCCCATTAAACCGAGGGAGGCAGTTGATCTGAAGGTGAGGGAGATATGGGATGAGTTTTATCGAAAACGCGAAAATTTCGAGAGAGAAAACCGACCGAGGGTGCCAAAGATAGCAATGGGTTCTATAATATTAAATGCGCCTGAAGGTATGATTGAATATTACCGGACAATGTATAACGTGTTTGAACCCATTCGCATAAAGTATGCCACCAAGGCCTGGGAACTGGAGCAGGAATATTTCAACAATCTGAAGAAACAGAAGAGGCTTGCTGATTACCTCTCTCGAATTTCGCCCACCTCAATGTATGAAGCAGTGATGTCTGCACTGTCAAAGACTGATTTGGGAAGCTATGAGAGATTTATGGAGGAGACGAGAACCTACCGAGACAGGATGATTGACTATTTCAATTCCAGGAAACTTTTTTCCTCCCTTTCGTTCTTTACCGTTCAGAAAGAAGAAGACCTGCTGGACGATAATCTGGCGAACGAAATCTATATGGCACACTTCTCAGAAGAGTTGAAGAAAAGAGGCATTGACGTTCCTCTTTACAGAACTATGGACGAAATCCTAAAGGATATACCTCTGAACAAACGGATTCCTGCACAACAGTTTCTTAAGGCTTTGGGAACCCCCCATGCAGAGCTTTACAACAGGTCTCCTGCTCTTAATCTACGGGATTTCCCTCGCTTCAGCTATAGAACAGAAAGCGTGGCTGACAGCGTCCAAAGGACTGTTCCCTATCTGGCACTGCTGCTGTTGGTGAATGTGCTGTTCTTCCTGCTGGCGTTCAGAGCGTTACTCCGCTATGATGCTGGATAAAACAAACCAATTGATAGACCGAGCAATCAAACCGCTATTCCGTCTAAGGAGGTATGACCGATGATATGGAGAATCGTAAGGAAAGAACTATTGGAGAATATAAACAGCTTGAGATTTACTTTGTCTCTGCTGTTGGTTGTTTCTGTTTTTGTAGCAAGCGGCTTTGTCTTCGTGGGCCGATACCAACAACAGGTCGAAGACTACCGCCATGAGACCAATAAGAATTTCTCGGCCCTGAGCAAAAGGGCGAATAACCTAAGTAAGATTGCCTTCTACAAACAGGCGATTTACAGGAAACCAAAGGTGTTGGAACTCTGCGCCGAAGGCTCTGAGAAATCCCTGCCCAATGTGTTTAAGACCGATGTCTTCTCTATTGACTATCCGGAGTTCAAAGCCCGGAGCAATTTTCTGCTTCCACGTTTTAGTGATATCGATTGGGTCTTCATTATCTCCGTTATCCTGAGCTTCGTGGCTCTGCTTCTCAGTTTCGATAGCATCTCCGGAGAGAAAGAGGCAGGCACCTTGCAGCTGATGCTATCCAACCCCATTCCTAGAACCAAGGTGGTCCTGGCAAAATATCTGGGGGCAATGTTAACGCTTGGGATTCCTCTTTTCCTGGGGGTAGTGATCAATCTGATTATTGTGAACAGCTCGAGTATGATTTCTATCAACGGAGGAGAATGGCTTAAGATCCTTGCGGTTATTGTAACATCGCTATATTACCTTTCCATCTTCATATTATTGGGCATTTTCGTGTCCAGCAGGACGACAAGGTCCTCCACGAGCATGGTGGTGCTTCTCCTTCTCTGGGCAACTTTGGTGATAATCATCCCCAGTTGTGGAAGGATTGTTGCGGACAAGTTCCATCCCATTCCCACCCGGGCAGAGATTGACCGGAGGATCGCCAATGCCAGGCGGCAAATCATTGAGGAACACACTCGTCCTCCTAGCAAGGCTGGTCTTTGGAATGACAACCCTTTCGACCCATGGGTCCCGGCCAGAAGTAGGATGATCAATGAAATAACAGCCACTAGGAATCAAATCTTCGACTCGTACATCAACCAAATGGTCGCACAAGTCAATTCCGGCCGTAATTTCATCCGCATCTCACCAACCACTATCTACCAATACGCCTCAGAGGCTATTATTGGAACTGGCGTTGCCCGGTTTGAGAATCTTTATGCCCAGATAAGAAGGTACAAAGTGTCCTTAAGAAATTTTGTTTTGAATAGGGACAAGGCGGACCCTCAGAGCCCTCATCTGCTTAATGCCTGGCATAAAATCTGTATCTCGCAGAAACCAGTGGATTTTAATACTGTGCCGCAATTTGAAGAAAGAGATCTTCCCTTTTGGAAATCATTAGAAACCTCCATTGGAGACCTGATTTTACTAATGCTATTTAACCTTGTCTTCTTTATGGGAGCTTATATCTCATTTCTGATACGCGATGTAACTTAAGGACAAGTTTCTATGCAAAAGGAGCAGGCCTGTTTCTTCAATCGAGACGAAAATTTTAGTCCACGGAGCTCCAGGAATACATTGGTGACTGATGATAGTTGGAGCTCATATTGAGTACCTATGGCACTCTGCTTAACAGAGGAGGGATTCTTATGATACGCACAATTATGAAAAGAGAGATTCTGGATC
>QMLL01000472.1 GCA_003646715.1 Deltaproteobacteria bacterium | reverse complement strand
GGTGTATGGCTTATTTTTGAACTTTTTAATCTGGCATTAAAAAACTGGCATTACATTAATGTCCCGAGAAATTTGCCGATTAGGTGGTTGGGTTACTTCGTGGCTTACGCGACAGTACTTCCCGGTATTTTTGAAACTGCGACGTTTTTGAAAAATATCGGGCTGTTTCAAAAACTTGAAAAAGGCAAAAAATGGCAGCCCGGCAAGCAATGGAAATTGTGGTTTCCTGTTATGGGGTTTGCCTGTCTCATACTACCAGTGGTGCTACCGCAGTATTTTTTCCCTCTGGTGTGGCTGGGATTTGTTTTTCTCCTTGAACCTCTGAATATTTCGGAGGGGCAACCTTCTTTGGTACGGGAAGCTATGCGGGGGAGCTGGAGGGAGCTGGGGTTGTTGCTGGTTTCCGGAGCAATCTGCGGTTTCCTGTGGGAGCTCTGGAATTACTGGGCAGGTGGGAAATGGATATATACTGTGCCGTGGGTGGGCAACATAAAGTTGTTCGAAATGCCTGTTCTGGGCTTTCTTGGTTTTCCGCCTTTTGCCGTGGAATGCTATGTTATGATGACTTCTTTATTCCTGTTGAGGGATAAGCTGGTTGGTGGCTTTGGGTCCGAATCAACTCGCAAGCACTGTCGTTCCCGTTTGGTAGGCAGTGTGTCTATACTGGTGGCTATGTGTCTGTACTGCGTTGTTTTTTCGCTTATTGATAAATACACGGTGATAAGTTTTCGGTAGTATTTCTTATGGAAATAGCCGGTAGGCGTTTTTATATAATCAGCCTCGGATGCCCTAAGAATCTGGTAGATAGCGAAGAAGTCGCGGGCATACTCTGCCAGAAAGGTGCTGTTCCTGTTACCGATGCCCATGAAGCTGACATACTGATTACCAACACCTGTGCCTTTATTCAAGACGCAGTTGAAGAAACAATATCGACTATTATTGACCTGGAAGAAATTGCGGCTCTGGGTGACGATGTCAGGATCGCCGTTATCGGCTGTTTTGTCCAGAGATTCGGCAAAAAACTTCTGAACCTCTTCCCCGAGGTGGACATATTTGTCGGGACAGGATTTCTTCATAAATTCCATATTGCTCTGGAGAGGAACCTGAAATCGTGGGAGAAGATTTTCTGGATTAATCGGCCGGATGCTTTATGTGGAACTAAAGTCCCAAGATTACTATCGGGCCCTGCGCACACTGCTTACGTCAAGGTGTCAGAAGGATGTTCTCATTCCTGCAGCTTTTGCCTTATCCCGAAGTTGAGAGGACCTTTGAGAAGCAGGCCTCTGGAGATAATTATTGAGGAAGCTCGGGATCTTGCTAGAAAAGGAACCAGGGAGTTAATACTGGTTGGACAGGATACCACTGCATATGGTATGGACCTTGGATTACCGGGCCTCATTGTTGATTTGCTTAGAAAACTGGCAGAAATTCCAGAGCTCCGGTGGCTGAGATTAATGTATGCTCATCCCAGAGGTATAACGAATGACTTATTGAAAATTATTAATGAATACCCCACGATCCTGCCATACCTGGATGTTCCGGTCCAGCATGTTGTTCCGAAAATTCTGAAAGCGATGAGACGAGATTATACTGAGCCGCCTGAGAGCTTAATTGAAAGGATTCGAAAATTTGTTCCGGGGGCAGTTTTGCGTACTTCGCTTATCGTTGGTTTTCCAGGTGAGACAACGAAGGATTACAAAAAGTTGCTTCGATTTGTAGAGTGGGCGGAATTTGACCGCCTGGGAGTTTTTGAATTTTCCGGAGAGGCGGGAACCGCGGCTTACAGGATGAAACCAAGGGTCAGGCCAGTTACTAAATCCAGGAGGAAGGATGAAATTCTGACTCTTCAGGCCGAAATTTCGCTGAAAAAACACGAAAAACTCATTGGCACCATTCAAGAAGCCATAGTAGAAAGGGAGGCCGCTCACAGCGAGCAAGGGAGAGGAAGATTATGGTCGCAGGCACCTGAAGTTGACGGTGAATTTTTTTTCACGGGAGGTGGCTTGAGACCGGGAGATATTGCGAAATTCAAAATCATTTCTGCTCAACCGTACGATCTTGAAGGTATTTCCGTGCAAGAGACTTAGATGGCAACGAAAGTTGCAGATAGTTTTTGACAAGGGTTTCTTTTTCATATATTTACAGACCGTGAGTTACGTTTTATCAGAAAACGATTTTCGTCGAAAAATAAGAGTAAAAAAATAGTGATTACATTGCGAGTATTGATTCCCTGTGAGCCTGAAAAGTTCTTTGCAGAAAAAACGTATATTAGCCCACGTAAAACCTGATCTGGAGCGAATCGAACAAGAGATAGCCGCTCACTTAGATTCAACCGTCCCCCTCATTTCTAGAGTTGGCAACTACATTATGAATAGCGGTGGGAAAAGGTTGCGTCCTCTTCTCATGATCCTGTCTGCGCGGTTATGTGGATATGAAGGTAATGAAGATATAACCCTGGCGGTGGTGTTTGAATACTTACATGCCGCGACCCTTCTTCATGACGATGTTGTGGACAAGGCGGAGCTCAGGCGAGGTAATCCGGCCGCAAACACCATCTGGGGAAATCCTGCAGTGGTGTTGATCGGTGATTATCTTTATTCCAAATCTATCCTGTTAACGGTTGGTTACAGGAATTTGAAAATTCTGGACGTCATATCAAGAACTACAACCATAATGGCCGAGGGAGAAGTACTTCAGCTCGTGAATTCCGATAACCTGGAAATAACTATTCCCGAATACATGGAGGTTATTACCAGAAAAACCGCTGTACTGATTCAGGCTGCTTGCCAGGTGGGTGCGATTTTTGGAGGGGCCTCC
>QMLL01000471.1 GCA_003646715.1 Deltaproteobacteria bacterium | reverse complement strand
TTATCCACCTTGCGGCGAAAAGCGCACCCTGCCCGAAGGCCCTACGTTCCAGAGATTCATGAATTATTCTAATCGTCTGATGTGGCAACCCAAATATTACTTCGTGCTTACCGATAATCTCACCAACTCTTACCGAATGAACCTGACGTTCCTCATCGAGATTGAGTTCTCTGGCAATACGAATGGCTGTGCCTGAGACGTCTTTCTTCTCCTTAAAGTGTTGCTCTACTATCTCAATGTCGACATCCGGCATGATGTGCTGTAACAGCTTCGAGATTGCCATAAGGATATTGATACCTAGAGTTATGTTGGGTGAATGTAAAACTGCCGTGAGCTCGCCCAGTTCCGCAAGTTTCTCCAGGGAAGCTTCATTATAGTTGGAAATGGCAGAGACTATCCTTGTGCCCTCTTTTGCAGCTTTGTCGTATACGTCAACACCGCTGGAAGATGAAAAATCTACTATTACGTCTACGGGATTATCCGAAAAAAAACTTCCCCGGTTGATGATGTCAACACAGTGTATGGCACCTTCGTTTCCATCATATCCCAGAAGCTCGCTTGCATATTCTCCAACATCTGTGTGAGATTTCCTGAGAACCCATTCGAGCACCACGTCCTGATTGTTCAATATTTCTTCAGCGACCGCTTTCCCCGATCGCCCAAAACCCATCAATCCGATCTTCATAATTGAACCCCTACACTTTTGCTTTCTTTTACGGCCTTAACGGCATTTGAGAGTTCTCCAAACAGGGAATTAAACCGTTCTCTAACAGCCGTCTCGTTTTCTATTTTTTCCCTTAACCTTTTTCTGGTCTGGCTAATTGAACTGTAATTAACCATCCCTAACAACTGTCCTATTTCTTTCTGACTGAGATGACAGAGCCTGTAGAGAAATTCCATCAACATTGCACGTTCCAGAGATTTTTTCCCCCTCTTGCATAGGTCTTCTTTTGAAATTTTTGTAATCCTGGCGAAACTTTCAATTACCAGGTTGCTATCAAGGGAGGAACAAGGCTGTTTGAATTCTTTTCTGCGTTGCTCTTCGTAGAGCCCTTTTATTAGTTTTACAAATTCACTCCTTCCCACTATCCCCGTGCCTCTCCCGAATACCAGCGGACTCTCTCTTAATCCATTCAATCTTCTCTTCACAAAGTAAGCATACTTTATGCTCCTCTTGTGCCTGTCGCTTCCAAAACTCCAGAGAATAGGTTCGTAGTTTATGAAATCTTTTCTTTTTTCCGGAAAAATATAGCCTGGCAGGCTGCTATGCTCATACTGTCTTAAGATTTCCCATTTTTTCTTGTGAGAAAGGTGAAAACACTTACTTGTACGCACAGGATTGGTGTGAATGTGGCAGGAGACATTTATCAAGAATTTCTGAGGTTCGATCAAGAACGATTTGTATCTCCCGTGGTAAAGTTGACCAATTCTGTGATGCCTGTGGTTGAACGAAGATGTGTAAGAAATCTTGAGATGACGCATGAATTCTGAGAGGTTTCCTTCGTGGGTACATACAAGAAGATGAAAATGATCGGGCATACATACGTAAGCCAGCAAGGAGACGTTGTAGATTTCAAGTGACCGGATGAGTTTTTCCAGAAAAAGTTTTATATCGTCTTTGTCTGTGAATACGTTCTCGTTTCTGTCTCCTTTACAGGTAATATAATATGTTGCTCCCGGATATTGAATTCTCAATGCCCTGGCCATGTCCTGATAATATAGGAGTGAGACGGTTTGTCAATAATAAAGATTTGACCCCAGTGAATTTGATGCTACTGTGCCGCGATTCTATTGTTAAGGTACACAGTTTGGCTTTTGGATGAGCTTACCAATGCTAAGCTTTCAGGGTGTTGTTGATTCGTTGTTTATGATACGGTAAAGTGGAAAAATTATAAAAAAACAAAAAGGATGTGTTTAGATCTACATGAAGGAAAAGACAATTCAATCTTTTTTGGATGAACTGTCAACTGACGTGCCAACTCTCCCCGGAGGTGGTTGTGCGCTGGCTCTTTCAGGGGCACTGGCGGCCAGTGTTGAAAAATTCGTGCTGAGTATAAATTTGAAAAAGCTAGGGGAAGAGTCTGAGAATCTTGTTACTACCGGCGCAAAAATCCTGCATCGTCTTCAGGAGCTCAGATTGGACTGTGAGGAACTCATTGAGATGGACGTCCGGGCCTACAGTGAGGTGATTAATGCCTTTAAAATGCCAGTCAAGACCGAAACTCAGAAAAAGGCAAGAAAAAGTGCCGTTGAAGAGGCGTTTAAGTCAGCAACAGAAGTTCCCTGTAAATTAATGGAATACAGTCTGGAAATGTTAACTTACGCAGGAAATATTGTAGAGAATTGCTACAGAGCCTTGCTGGCCGATGCAGGTGTGGCGCTGGAAGTTGCACATGCCTGTTTTTGGGGGGCCTTCTGGATTTCTATTGCCAATCTGAACGAAATAAACGATTCTGAATTTGTTACGGAGGTGTCTGAAAAGTTAGATCATTTCAAGAAGAAGGAGAAGCGTATTTACGGGAAGGTGAGAGAAAAACTAGAGGAACTACTCAAAGTGTAAATATAATCCGTTTCGTGTACCCTGCAGATTGTAACCACTTGTTTTAGTAGCAAAAGATGAACAAGGTTCTAAAAGTACTTGATGTTTCTCGTTTTTATACATTATAGTTAAAATGTGTAGCGTTTCGGAGTGTGGGTGAAACGTGGATTGAATAATGTGTGTTAAAATGATCTTGAGTGGGGGGACACGGAAGGATTTTCAATGACAGATATCGGGGATGTAGTTTTAGTTTACCTCGAAAATTCGCCTGCTTTTTT
>QMLL01000470.1 GCA_003646715.1 Deltaproteobacteria bacterium | reverse complement strand
TTCTTGAAATCACTACATGAGAGGGCAGCTAAGGGGGAAATTCTAACAGCAAATCAGATTCATCCTGAGCTATGCAAATTAGCAGGCAGGGAGGTTTCAATTCATTATGTGTACCGTCTTTTGGATAGGCATGGTTGGAGAAAAATGGCAGCGAGACCTCACCATGTAAAGCGAGATAAGGAAACCCAGGAATCTTTTAAAAAAACTTCGCCAAAATCGTCGGGAAGATCGCCAAAGAAGCACCATCCAACGAAAGGGTAAGAATTTTATTTCAAGATGAAAGTAGTTTCGGTCGCATAAATGAAGAAAGACGTTTGTTGTCTCCTGCTAATATTAGAGCCCAGGTTGCTACTCAGGTGGTTAGAGAATTTATATATGCGGTGGCTGCAGTTTTCGGATGATTTCAACATAATGTTTCTTGATGGCGCAGGATGGCACAAAGGTAATGATCTTCGTGTTCCAGAAAATATAAAATTGGTCTTTCTTCCCCCTTACAGCCCAGAGCTTAATTCAGCCGAAAGAGTTTGGGAATACCTTAGAGAAAATTCGTTTGGAAATAGACCTCTTGAGGCATTGGATGAAGTCGAAGAAGTCCTGTGTGCAGGATTAAAAAAATTGCATGACAATCTCCTAATTGTCAAAATCGCCAACATGTTATAAATGGATTAATATTATATTTGTGACATCAAATTAGTATCGAATCCATTAGATCCCTCCTTCTTAATTTTTTTAACTGCATTTACCTCTATATGCTGGACTTTTGGCTTCCAATTTCTGTAAACGACACTTCCAAGGAAACAAAAAACCCGTAAAGCCTTATGCTAAGCGCGTTCAGGGGGGCTTTTCTAAAATTTTTTTCTAGGGTCGGAAAATCCACTCGATTGGATCGTTTTTTGGAGAGGTATAAATAAAGTGACGTCCACTGCGTTTAACCGCTATTAAGTGAGAAGCTATTTCGGAGCCCCAGTTTTTGGCTTGTATCGAGCTAAGAATGTTGCTTCTAGCTCTGTCGAGTTTAGAAGTTGAAACCTAGCTTCCTCGTCGTCGCTAAGCTCGAAGGCAAGGAGATACTCATGTTCTGGATCAACAAACCGATGTAGCACAATTCGCTCTATGGAGCCCGGATATTGACTGGCTAGTGAGCTGACGTATTTTTGAAGTGAGAGAAGGTTCAATTCGGGGAATAAGTTCCGTTGCTCTTGCGTAAACATCTTGCGCCTCCTGGTAGCGCCCTGGTGGTTAATCCAGGGGAAAGCGATCCAGGAATATCGCCTTGTCGGGTGCGCATCCCTATCCCCTGGAAACTGGTTAGCCAACTGCTATTTTTCTTGGCCTGGGTTGAGGTATAGGGTCTCCCTTTTCTCTTGCAACCTCAAGCCATAGCTGCATAGCTGTCTGAACTTCTTTAAGTGCCTGTTCAGGTGTATCACCGAACGCAGAACAGCCCTCTAGCTCTTCTACCTCGGCAATATAAGCCTCGTCCTCTTCACTCCAAAAGATTCTGTAAGTGTAATCCATGACTGTTATTCCTCCATTTTGGATATTACCTTCAGTGCCTGTCTTATTTGATAGGGTTTAGCTTTACCGCTTTTGTCCTTTTGTATGTTTAGCTTAGCTCTCGTTTCAGGGTGTCTCAGTATGTGGTGACTTCCCTTGACTCTTTCAAGAACAAAGCCCCAGTCTTTGAGCCACTGAATTGCCTCTTCAAACCTAACGTTAGCCGGGTTATTTTTTATCTTCTCGTGCCGTTTTTCCTTCTTCATCCAACAACCTTAATATCTACAACTTTTGATTCCCTTATGAACCGTTGCTCAAGCCCTGCTATGGCCTCTATTTTATTGTCCGGTATCAAGTGAGAGTATCGCTCTGTCATAGCTAGCGTTTGATGTCCAAGCAATTCCTTTATTGTAAGTATCGGTGTTCCCTGTATTGCCAGCCAGCTAGCAAAAGTATGTCTCAGAGTATGGAACGTTACTCGCTGTCTTGGATCTGTGACGCCATCATTAAACCCAAGATGCTTAACTACCTTGGAGAATGTTTTTGATATTTCGGTTATCTTTTCGCCTTTTCGGTTTTTGAACACGAGCTCGTCTGGATTTCCTCGTTGTTTGCTGTCGAACATCCTTTTGACGGTCTCTGTCATGAAGGCCTTTCGTGATCGTCCACTCTTGGGATCTGAAACGTGTATAAGTCCGTTCTCAGGGTCTATATCCTGCCAGCGTAAATTAAAAATTTCGCCTGCTCGCAAGCCACTATGTAAGCTCAGCAGTGCCATGTCTCGTACCTGTGGGCTTATCTTACCTAGATGATCCAAAAGAAGATTGGCTTCTTCATAGCTCAGAAATCTTACTCTTTGGTTGTTTAACCGTGGCATCTTTACTTTTTTAACAGGGTTTTCTCCGTCCCATAGTCCCCATGCAATAGCCTTATTGATAATCTGTCGAACCAGAACCAAACAGTGTTTTACTGTAGCTGGTGACTTCCCGGCCTTGAGTAGTTCGGCCTTCATACGCTCCAGGTCAAAGGGGCTAATCTTGGACAGGGGTTTATCGGCAAAGCGGTCTTTCAGGTGGTTCTTGTAGTTGTATCGATCATCTCTTGGTCTCTTCTTCCCTGTCTCGAGCCATTCATTGTATCGCTCCCACGCTTCCCCAAACGTTATTTCCTTCTTCTTGCGTTTGGGTAGCTCTTCGCCGTGTCGTATACTTCTTAACCTCTCGCTCCTGATCTGAGAAGCCATGGCAACCGTATAACCCTCAGATACCCAGCCGATTTTCTCCCAGATGAGCTTGCCATTCTGGTCTTTGTAGCAAATATCAAAACA
>QMLL01000469.1 GCA_003646715.1 Deltaproteobacteria bacterium | reverse complement strand
GCCCTGACGTTGACGTCCTGGGCAATGATTCGAATCAGATAATCTTTTTCCATGACATAATCTCCTTAAATAATTCCTTTCTAGCATAATATGCGTACCCATTCTAGTTATGCTTGCTTTAGAGGCCTTGTGTTCTGAATTCACTTATTTGTGTGTGAAGAAAGCAAAGACATTGTTTTTTCTGTTCAAAAGCGGCTGTTTTTTCATTGACCATCTGTTTGTCTTATGGTAAGACCGTCAACAATTCCAAGGCGTGAAAGACTTCCAAATGGCAAAAAAGCTTCCTTTCAAACCCCTTAGGCGGGCGCACCTCTATGAAGAAGTTGCTGAAAAGATCAAATCAGCTATTTTGGAAGGAATTCTTGAGCCCGGCGATTCTCTACCTTCTGAGCGCGAACTTGCCGAGATGTTTAGAGTGGGTAGGTCAACAATAAGGGAAGCTCTTAGGGTCCTTCACCTCACAGGTTTGGTTGACATAAATGTGGGAAGAAGGGGGGCCATTGTCAGAGAAGTTGAGATCACCCAGTGTTTGGATTCTGTGCGGGATGAACTGTCTAACCTGATTGATTTGGATGATCGTTCGATTAGAGACCTTTGGGAGGTAAGAAAATACGTGGAACTGGGAATTGCCCACTCGGCAGCACGGCATGCGACTAAGAAGGATTTTGAAAAACTCGAACAGCTTCTCGATCAAATGGAGGCGTGTGGTACTGATATATATGCCTATTTTCCCATAGCCGTAGAATTCCATCAAAAGCTTGCAATGGCCTCGGGAAATAGCATCTATTTCATTATTTGGAAAATGTTTCATGATATCCTTTTAAGGGGTTATATGCCGCTTCTTGAGGAACTTTTCCCTAAAGGCCCGAAGGGCTTATTGAGATCTAATCGTATCCTTCTTTCAGCAATAAAGTCTGGAGATGAATTGGAGATTCGGAAAGCGATAGAGATTCATGCAGAAGAAGAGCGGTATTTCCCAAGAGAGAAATTTTCAAAAAATAGCAAGGCGTTTTGAGAACTAAGTGATTCAACCTTTGTTCTTAGTCAGCGCTTGTAAGGAATATATGACGCAAGACCAAGAAACAACAACAGGGCAGATCCGTTAATGACTAAGAAACTCCCTTTCAGGCAAGTTCGAAGATCTCGACTTTCAGAGGAAGTGGCGGAACAGATTAAGAAAGCAATTTTTGAAGGTCTACTTGAGCCTGGAGATAGCCTTCCTTCTGAAAGAGAACTAGGAAAGATGTTTGGGGTTGGACGACCCACAATTCGGGAGGCCTTACGCATTTTGAATGTAATGGGGCTTATCGATATTGGTGCGGGCGCCAAGGGCTCCTTGGTTCGAAAGGTGGACCTTACGCAGTACCTTGATATTATTCGTGAACAGCTCACGTTCATGATTCGGGTAGACGAGAAATCAATAAGAGATGTTCTGGAGATAAGAAAATATGTTGAGATAGGAATTGCCCATGCAGCTGCTAGGAATGCTAGCCAAGAAGATCTTGAGGAACTGGCAAGTCTTATCCACAAGATGGAGGAATGCGGGTCTGACATACGCACCTATTTTCCTATTGCGGTGGAATTTCACAAAAAGCTAGCGCTCGCCTCCGGCAACAGTATTTTTTACATTCTTTGGAACATGTTTCAGGATATTCTTCTAAAAGGTTATATGCCCAATCTGGAAGAGCTTTTTCCTAATGGGCCAGAGGGTCTCCGTAAGGCGAATCGCATTTTACTTTCAGCTATCCAGTCAGGTGATCCTGAAGAGATTGATAAGGCTATGGAATTTCATGCCGATGCTGAAAGATTTTTTCCGCAGAATGTCTTTGTGAATATTGGCGGTCAGGGGAATTGAGAGGATAGGTGTGAGAAAAAGAAGGAGGAAAATAAATGAGAATAGGTATCCCGAAAGAGATTAAACAAGCAGAAAGGAGGGTTGGGGCCACTCCAGCAGGAGTAAAGGCGTTCACGGACCATGGCCACAAGGTATTCGTGGAGAGAGGAGCTGGTATTGGATCGGGTTTCAGGGATGAGGAATACATCAAGGCAGGGGCCACCATTCTGGATAACGCTGATGATGTATGGGCCGAGGCAGACATGGTGATGAAGGTAAAGGAGCCCATTGGACCTGAGTTTGATAGGATGAAATCTGGGCAGATACTCTTTACCTATCTTCATCTGGCAGCAGATAAGGAATTGACAGAAAAATTACTGGAACGCCGCATTGTGGGTATAGCATATGAGACGGTTCAGCTTGATGACGGCTCTTTGCCCCTGCTCTCACCCATGAGTGAGGTGGCCGGCAGGCTCTCCATACAAATGGGGGCCTTCAGTCTCGAGACAAAAAACGGTGGAATGGGTATTCTTTTATCAGGCGTTTCGGGTGTGCGCCCTGCCCATATTACCATTATCGGTGGTGGTGTGGCTGGCTTCTCTGCTGCAATGGTAGCTGTGGGTATAGGAGCTCAAGTCTCCATATTGGACAATAATCCCCTGCGCCTTCGTTACCTGGAAGACATAACAGATTCGAGATTGGTGACGATTATGTCGAACCCCGCAAATATCGAAGAAGAATGCATCCATAGCCACCTTGTAATTGGATCCGTATTGATTCCGGGTGCAAAGGCACCCAAATTAATAAGCAGAGACCTTGTGCGTCGAATGATGCCAGGGTCTGCAATAGTTGATATCTCCATCGACCAAGGTGGGTGCTGTGAAACCTCGCATCCCACCACCCATGAAGATCCAACGTATTTAGAAGAAGGAGTGGTCCATTATTGTGTGGCGAATATGCCAGGGGCGGTTCCCAGAACATCTACCATTGC
>QMLL01000468.1 GCA_003646715.1 Deltaproteobacteria bacterium | reverse complement strand
TTGCTTCAGTGACAGCCCTTTCAACAAGGTAGACTTTCTGATATTCGTTTATCTCATGAGCTGCTTCAAGTAAATCCGTGTTGGCGGCCTTCATCTTCAACTGGTAGATGAGGGATCGTATATCTTTTCCGAAGCAGCTACCTCCGGCCCCGTTGGACACATATGAACCCCAGGTGCTTATTCTGGCATCCGAAGTTACGCCTTTTCGCAGGTGTTCCATGATGATATTCGGAAAGGTCTCTGCCAGTCTTGCTCCGACTCCGTTCCAGAAAGAGATGTAAGTCATAAGGAGGGTATTTGCGACGTACTTGATGGCTTCCGCAGTTTCAGGAGTTGTTTCAATGTAGGCTGTTCTTACATGGCTGACAAACTGAGAGTAAATTCTCCTCATTATCCTAAAATCCTGTTCTTCGTCGCATCCTACCACTACTCTGTTTGGCTTCCTTGAGGCTTCTACCGCTTCTCCTTCCGGCAAGAACTCGGGGTTGGAAGCCACTCCGAAATTCTCAATACCATGTTCTTTCACCTGTCTTTGAAGCGCTCTGGCAGTACCTATAGGTACCGTGCTCTTGTTTATAAGTAAGATCCGCCTTTTTCTTTCAATAGTTTTTAGAGCTTCACACACATCATCTACCGCTGACCTGTAAATGGAAAGATCCGTGGAACCATCCAGGTTGGGTGGAGTTGGCAGGCAGAAAAAAACAGCGTCGACGTCATCTAGGGCTTCCCTGATGTTGGTTGTGAAGAAAAGATATTTGCCAATGGTCTTTTTTATGATCTGCCAGAGTCCCGGTTCGTTTACATGTTTTTCAATGTTTTCGGCAATTCCGGATTTGAAATCTTCTATCTTCGCTGCGTCGGTGTCATAAGCCACTACTTCGTGGCCGTATTCGGAACATACCGCCGCATGGGTCAATCCGACAAATCCGGTACCTACAACTGCTATGCGCATTTTTCCCCTCCCTGGTTTATTACGGAGTACATTTCAAGGGCGTCTGATTGTTTTGTAATTCGGTTTTTTGTTCTAAGTATCAAAGATACTTGCCAAGATCTCTGAAAAACAAGTATAAGATATTTCAGGAAACAAAAAAAGTTTTTCGTGAGGTCTTCGTTAACTATTCTTGCCGTAAGCTCATTTTAACGAACAACGTTTCAATAACCGGTGGAGGTAATGGGTAAATGTTTGAAAAATTGCTGAAGAAAATTGAAAATAAAGAAGCAGTTGTTGGGGTGATCGGACTGGGTTATGTGGGATTGCCGCTTTTGATCCAGTTTGTAAAACAGGGGTTTCAGGGAATTGGGTTTGACATAGATTCAAAGAAGGTAAATGCTCTACTTCACGGAGAATCTTACATCAAGCATGTCCCCATAGAGCCGGTTAATGATTACCTGAAGCAGAAAAGGCTGGATGTAACCATTAGTTTTGACAGGCTGGCAGAAGCAGACTGTATTGTCATATGTGTCCCTACGCCTCTCACCGACAAAATGGACCCTGATCTTCGCTTCCTGGTGAGTACAAGTGAAACCATTGCAAAAGTGATACGCCCGGGTCAGCTGGTGGTGCTTGAGAGTACGACTTATCCGGGTACTACCGAGGAGCTGGTTTTGCCTATTTTGAGCAGAAATAACATAGAAGTGGGAAAAGATTTCTTTCTGGCATTTTCTCCTGAAAGGGAAGATCCGGGGAACAAGGAATTTCACACGGGCAACATCCCGAAAGTGGTGGGCGGAGTCACCCGAAATTGTCTGGAACTGGCGAAGGCGCTGTATGAGCGGGTGGTTGAAAAGGTTGTGCCAGTTTCTTCAACCAGGGTTGCCGAGCTTACAAAACTTCTCGAAAATATTTACCGATGTGTGAATATAGCTTTGGTTAACGAACTCAAGGTTCTCGCCCTCAAGATGGGTATTGACATCTGGGAGGTTATCGAAGCAGCAGCTACCAAGCCTTTCGGGTTTACTCCATTTTACCCGGGGCCCGGGCTGGGGGGGCATTGCATACCTATTGACCCTTTTTATCTTTCCTGGAAAGCCAAGGAATATGATGTTCCCACCAGGTTTATACAGCTGGCGGGAGAGGTTAACGTGTCAATGCCGTATTACGTTGTCGAGAAAGCTATAGACGCTCTGAATGAATGTGAGAAAAGCCTTAAAGGATCAAAGATCTTGATTCTTGGAGTGGCATATAAAAAAGATATCGACGATGACAGGGAATCCCCTTCCTATGCAATTATGCAGATACTCCAGGAGAAGGGCGCTGAAATTTTCTACAATGATCCGATGATTCCAAAGCTAAAACCGGGTAGAAAGCATGACTTTTCTCTCTCTTCAACGCCATTGAGTGAAGAAGTTCTGAAATCCATGGATCTGGTAATGATATTAACCGATCATTCAGATTACGATTACCAGTGGATAGTCGAGAATGCTCAGCTTGTGCTGGATACAAGAAATGCGACAAAAGATGTTACGGTGGGACGGGAGAAGATAGTAAAGGCCTGATGTTTTAAACGGCTATTCTCAGGTATTTTAATCTCCCCCTACTCCTGAAAAGGTACTGTCAAGAACAAACAAGATCTCGGTTGTTACATCCCGAGAAGATCCATAAGTTTTTTCTTGTTTTCTGCAAAATCCTCCGTAAAAAGAGGTTTGCATCTTTCCAGTTCCACTTCGCCGCCTGCCAGTTGTGTGGCGAACACGAAGCAACTGGAGACACCGCATTCTTTGCAGTTGGTCTTGGGAAGCAACTTGTAGATTTCCATTGCCGTTGGTGGTTTCTTAGCTTCTTCGCTGGGAGTAATTTCATCTCTTCTTTCCCATGTTTTGTTGACCAG
>QMLL01000467.1 GCA_003646715.1 Deltaproteobacteria bacterium | reverse complement strand
CCATCTGCTCGATCCAGGTGTCGGGTTTGAGGCCCATCGATCCTCCCTTTGTAAGCGCTTTATTTTACTACAGAAAGCTTATCAGGTCAAGGAAAGGGAATGCCGAACCGAGATCAGGGTTATCTCATCTGTCCCTGGCTACCCATCTAACAAGCCGAGAAAGATTAAACCTGCCCTCTTGAGGATAACCGATAGGGAAACGCGCCATTTTGCCCAAAACAGTCAGCCTGTGGGCTCCCCTGGATACAACCTCATCTTTTAATTCTTCCTGTTTCTCTTCAGAGGAAAATGCGACCACCAATACAGAAGAATCGATAAAATGCACAGCATCTTCTATTTTTTCCACCTCCACGACAAAGAGAGTTCTCGAAAGCGGATGAATGAAACCCCGCCGAAATTCCGGAGAAAGAATAATAGTGCAGTTTTTACTTCGAGAGCAGTAAACTTTTCCATTACTGAAAAGGGCCATGGTTTTCTCAAGGGTTATCTGGGCCTTCTCTTCAATGGACGTGTACCCCCGTGGCAAAAATGTTTCTACCTCATTAAGAGCTTCAACAAGTGCCCTGCAAAAAAGTTCCGCTGGACTTTCAACAAAGGCAATCTGGGGGGAATGGCAGGCATGCTGATCGTACATGACCAAATCCTGAGCAGCCTTCAGCGCAGCTGTTTTAAGGTCTTTATCGTCTGCATAGATTTCTCGGCTTATAAATTGAAGACTTTTCCTCGGCCCGAAATCCAGAAAAGGCGTACCAGGCCTGCATTTCCTTCTGCACGCTTCGATCGCCGATCCTCCGCCCCAGGCACATACTCCATCTGCTATTTCAAACAACCTGGTTAAATAGTCAGAATCATGCTCCACATATACAGCAGATGAGGTCTTGGTTACTGGATGAGATGGGTCGATCTCCCTGAATGTCAGACACAAACAAATAGAAGTAGCCGGATCCCCGGTGGGGATTTTCAGGACGTTGGAATTCTTAGTCAGAATCCCCATCAAGTACGAAACAAGGCTGACTAAGGGAACATTTCCCGCTAACACGTGCAGTATTCTTCCCAGAGGAACAGCGTGAACATCTGCTTCCCCCAGTTTTACCCATCTGTCGAGAAATTCAATATCGCGCATTTCGACTTCGAGCAATCTCAACAGGAAATCCTCATTTAGAACTTCCGATAGCATATCATAGCTGAGATCAATCATCTGTTTGCTATAACCAGTTGTAACAGAAGCTATTTCGCTTGCCAATGTTCTCCATCTATACTCTCTATTCCTCCAGAGTCTTCCTGCTTCGCACAGAAAGGAAATTATTTCTCGAACGGAAAGTTCACCTATCGAATCAATGCTCGCAATTTGGGTTATATCATCTTCGCACAGTGAGGGCAAAAACAGGTTATAATCTTTATCACGATTGAAGCTCAGACAGGTATCCCTCCCTTCTTTGACCTCACCGCAGATTACAAAGGGTAATTCAAGCTCGACCATTGCCTTCTATGGATAAGTATTGTGAAAGTTTAAGGGCACACCCCTTGCTTTCCGCACCACTGGCTCTCCTGATCTCTGAATGCAAACAGGGCCCACTCATGCCACACGAGCACTTCTGATCTTCCGCCACAGCCAACCTGCCGATATCATCGGTGAGAACAAAAGCAGGATACGAATTGGACAGGGGGTCGAGATAAGCGATGAGGCCTTCTTCTCCATGTGGTACTTCTTTCTCCGGATTTTCAGGATCCCTTATAGTGACGTGCAACCAGGGAGGAATGTGCTTGTAAAAACAGCGACAGTCGATCATCCAGGTGTTGATCTCCGTACAATTCAAACCATCCCTGACGTTCTCAACGGGCACGCCGAAAACGCCGGAAATCATCTGTCTGAAATCCTTTTGATCGATTTTATTCCCTTCATACATCTTCCACCCTCCGCCAGTGGATACGATGCTGCCTTCATCCAGCTGGAGAGCGATCCCTCTCTTCTTCATGATCTCGGCGATTTTCAAAAGCACAAAGGGTGGGCCAAAAAGATGTCTCGGGCGCGGAGTTCCGGGGTCCATTAACCTCTGCAAAAAGCCTTTGAAATCCAATTCACCGCCCTTTATAAAATAATCTTCATCTTCAAAGTACTTAGGGAATACCCTCGACAGTATCTGTACCATCCATGTGTCAGACTCATCGGGCGGAGGAATCAGCATGGCAACGTATCCTTTGTTGAACCCACTCACAAGCTGGTCAAGAACGTAAAACAAGCCTTTTTCGAGCCTCCTCAGGGTAATCTCGTCTCTATAAACAATGCTGAATTTTTGACTGGTACCCGAACTCTTAGAAATCATGGTTATTTCACTCTCATCCACGCTTAAAACCTTGTAAGCCTTAAAAACATTAAGGGGCAATAGGGGTATTTTCGATAAATCCTCAAAGAAATTTAATTCGTCTGGAGAAAATCCAGAAATATCGCAGTAATTTCTGTAATTCTGGCAATTCTCATAATGGAAATAGAAAGCCTCTTTGATCGCCTGAAATTTCAAGGACTTCAGTGCATAAATATTTTCTGCAAGATTCCTCAGATTTTCCAGCATAACATCGATTGCCCAATTTGTTTGTTCCTGCTGCATTTCTGACCTCCTTTAGATAGCTTTCAAAAAATAAGGCATTTTCACCAAGCTTATAAAGGCATATTAACCCCTTGTCAACACATAAGTTTCCTTAAAAACTCTTAAAAAATCTCCCATGAGTCTTGTATTCAAGTTACTGTTACCTCTTCCATCTGATTGCCGGCATGCAATCATGCCTCATCGAACTGTCACATTGCATCCGCGAATGACAACTCAGAAATACTT
>QMLL01000466.1 GCA_003646715.1 Deltaproteobacteria bacterium | reverse complement strand
TAGAATCTAACAAATCATCAACTTTTTCTATTTGGTGGTTTAAATAATGAACTATCTTCTGGCTATCTCTTCGCCTCCGACTACCATCATTGTCTATTTCTGGCCAAACATATTCTGTAACCATTCTGCGCATTTCATCATGTAGTGTAATTCGTCCATCGCTTAAAGATTTTACAAACACATAAGCTTCTGCCTTTTCTATCAACTTACTAGCATCCCTATCGGATATATTCAAGAGCACTTGCACCCAATTTTTGTCTATAGGGTAAATTTCTGAAAGTAATAAAGTTAAAACATTGAGAGGCTCACGCATCTTAGCAACAGGGGCAACTAATTGTTTTTCAAACAAAATCTCCATTTGCTTTTTCTTTTCATAAACGAGCAAATCAAACTGAGAAATCTTGAAATTTTGCAACCAAGGAAGTGGCACATCTTCAGACAACCACTCTAAAGATAAATCAATTAAGATTGGTAAACCACGTGCAAGCGTTAAAATTTTCTCTGTTAAATTTGACTGAAATGTGTTTTTTAGAATTTTTTCTTTCTCATGCAAATACTCTCTGCTTTCTTTAATTGAAAATCTTGATAAGTTTATTTCTTCAAACTGGATATCATTTAATCCAGAAAACCAGTCAACTAAAGCTCTCTCATTTCGACCTGAAATTACAAATAACGTATTTTTAGCATTGCTAACAAACTCATCAAGATACGTTGATATATGCTTTAAATTTCTGAACTTCTCTGCTGTATCAATAAAGATAACTATTCGATGAGTACTGGAATACGCATTGTAATCATGAATAAAACTTTGTTTCAAGCGTGAAACTTTCTCTTTCCATCCTCGGAAATCATACACATAACTCTGAGATTCCAACTGATAATCAGATAACTCTAAAGAGAACTCTTTAAAACTCTCTTTGCTGAAATTATTCGAAATAGCAATTAAAAAATTAGACACATCATCAATTTGAAATTCATTAGAATCAAAGTCAATAATTCGAAGAGCTTTCAAGCCTACGTCTTTCCTTAATACACGATTTGCATACTCTAGCAAACTTGTCTTTCCAATACCGCCTTCTCCTTTAATGCCTAGAACGTAGCTATTGGGCCTGTAAGCTAAATCATGTATATACTTGACTTCTTTTTCGCGACCAATGAAGGGAACTTTTGGAAACATAACTTTCCTCCTATACCATAATCATCACACAAATCTTACCTTATCTCTTTTAAAGGAATGGAAGTTCAATAGAATCAAAGAATGCATCTACTCTTTTACAAAGAAGGTTGAATGGCTGTCCTTGTGTTTCATCACAAGCGTCCTCTCTAAGATAATAATTGACAGTAAACCTAAATTCCCAGTCACTCTCCAAAGCATTTGCCAGTGCCCTTCGCTCAACAATAATATCACCTCGATTTATTACACATCTCGAAGAAAACAATTCCCATGCTTTGATCAAGTGTCCATCAAAAAATTGTTCTCTTAACATCGTTCGCTTCTTTTTATCAAAAACAATCTTAGCGTTCATTTGCAGTGACTGAAAAAGATACTCTATAAACCATTTTTCTGGGGCGTGAGTATTTTGGAGTAGCAATCTATCTGAACAAATTCGTTGAGCCTCCTTACAATTTTTTTCAAAATCCTTGTTCGTATGCCTTAAACCAATAGCCAATAAACGACGCGCAATATCATCTTTCAAAACTCTTTCATCCCAATCAAGCATATATGTAGATGTGAGAGAATCTGCAAAATCATATTCATCCATGCTTATTTTCAAATCACTTTTAAGTAATAATCGCTTCAAAATATAATAATCCAGATAACGAAAAATCCCCAGCCAATCAGAGAATACTCCCAATTCTGGAGGGTATCTATAGAAATCATGCTTTACATCCTCCGAAACCTTCTTGACAATATCATTCCAAATATTCATATCCTGCTCTTCAGAAAACATTGTAGATAGCATAGGAAGATTCGTATAGTTTTTTAAGATCTTAGTAATACATAGTGGATGTCCCCCTGTCGCGTAAAATAAATGAGCAGAAAGATTGTTTCTATGCTTTTCATCAATAGAATTTCGAGCATTATCTACTGCTCTTTTTATCACCTCGTAGCTAAATGGAGAAAGCTTTAGAACTGAAAACGGAAGCGTTGAATTTCGTATTGCTTTCAAATTAGCAAGACTTCTCCCAGCAATAACCATCCTGAAACGATTGTGTCCCTTTGTAAAAAATGATAATTCTCCAAAAAGTTCCCGAGCAGACTTTACCACCTGCAATAATTCTTTTATTACCTCTGCAGAAGGCTTCTTGTCCATGTCAACAAGAAGCACAACACCAGAAAACCCCTCATCTAATTTGCCAAATTTCTTTTGTAAAGCACTTCCTAAACGCACCCCCGAAGAAAAACCTGCGAAATTAGGCAAATCCACTGAAAATGCTTCGGCTACTAAATCAGCAACATTGTCTGGATGCGTAAGCTCGTCACACGTCACTATAGCAGAAACCCAATGGTTTTCATCAAATTTGCTTTGCACTTTTTTCAAAAACTCTGTTTTTCCATACCCAGTAGGAGCATCTATTAAATAATATGCAGGGGCATAATCAGCCACAACACGGTCTATCTCAATTTCTCGATTTGTGAACGGTATTTTTTTAGTATTTTCCTCCCTTGTCTTATTAACAATGCTTTTTATTTCTTTAACTATATCCACCAATTCTACTTCTGAACTTCGTCCTCCAACAGACCACACTGGTTTTGCTTCACGAGGTCTAACTTGCATATTTTTCAACCACCCATGCTCATCCCACGCACAAGGCTTGGCTATTATAGGAAAAACGACCATTCC
>QMLL01000465.1 GCA_003646715.1 Deltaproteobacteria bacterium | reverse complement strand
TGGAGAATTGGTTTAGAATATTTATGGAAAGATTGGGCATTTAGAGTTGGTTATGTTCATGACGAGTCGCCCATTCCCGATGAAACCCTGGATTTCATGGTACCTGCTGACGATAGAGACCTTTACAACTTCGGAATCGGTTATAGCCATGGAAACTTTACCATTGATGGAGCCTATACATATCTCGTAATTGACGACAGGGATGTGAGTGCTAACGATAATATTCACAGACCTCGGGGTGAGCTTCATGACGGATACGCACACATGTTTTCTATCTCTCTGGGTTACAAGTTCTAAGACCAACCAATACGTATGCCAACACGTTCCCGGGTAGTACCCGGGAACGTTTTTTAATTTGAAAAAAAGGGAAGGAGTGCAGGAAATGAGTCAGGACTTAAAAAAAATGTACAGAACCGTAATGGAAGATCATTTTCCTGAGAAAATGACCATTACATTCGGTGACCAGACCCTTACCTACCGGAAAAGAACCTGGAAAATACCGGATGAAAAAACAGGAGAACTTATCGAAAAAGGACTGCGCTACGGGGAAAACCCGGGCCAGGAAGCGGCTCTTTATGAACTGGTCGGTGGAAATCTGGTACTCGGCGATTGCAAGTTTATCGAACCGGGTAAGGGCCTCACAAGTGCTATCACCGAAGAAGACATGCTCCAGGCTGGAAAACATCCCGGCAAAATAAACCTAACCGATGTCGACAACGGTCTTAATATCCTCAAGTTCCTCCAGACAAAGCCGGCAGCGGTAATCCTGAAGCATAACAACCCGTGTGGGGCGGCGTGTGCAAGCAGTCTTGCCAAAGCTTACGATCGAGCTAACATGGCAGATAGAATCGCCGCATTTGGAGGTTGCGTGGTCTTCAATCGTCCAGTGGACAAAGAAACCGCGGAACTCATATCTGAAAATTATCTCGAAGTTGTAACCGCTCCGGATTACGAGGAAGGTACTCTTGATATCCTGAAGAAACGGAAAAACCTAAGGGTAATCAGAATCGATCGCATGGACAAACTTCAGGAATACTGCCATTACCGATTTGTGGACTTCAAGTCTCTTATTGATGGAGGATTGATCGTACAGCAATCACCTCTTAACAAGATTCTCAAGAAAGAAGACTTTCAACTTGCTGAAACAACATACGAAGGCAAGGTTTATAAGATTAAAAGAGAGCCCACAGAAGAAGAGTATAACGACTTGCTCTTCGGCTGGTTCATTGAACAGGGTGTAACATCAAACTCGGTCATTTACGTGAAGGACGAAGTCACGGTGGGCATAGGAACCGGAGAACAGGACAGGGTAGGAGTAGCCGAAATCGCGGTTTTCAAAGCCTACCAGAAATATGCAGATGCGCTTTGCTTTAGAAAGTACGGTATCCCCTACAAAGATCTGGAACTCGAAATCGAAAAAGGCAAAAAAGATAAGGCGTTAAAAGAAGAAATAGACGAAGAAACCAGGAAAGCCAAGGGAGGATTAATCGGTTCTTCCATGGTTTCTGATGCTTTCTTCCCATTCAGAGACGGAGTGGATGTCGGAATAAGACAGGGTATCACGGCAGTGGTACAACCGGGTGGGTCACTCCGAGATTGGGAAGTAATCGAAGCATGCAACGAAGCCAACGTGACCATGGTATTTACCGGACAAAGGGCCTTCAAACATTAGCTTCCTCAGGGGGCACAATGCCCCCTTTAACATCATTAGTGTTCACTGGGGAGTCCATCCCATGGCTTGATCAGGTTCTGGGGAATTCTCAGCTGATTCAGAATTCTGGCCACTATAAAATCAGCAATATCCTCCACCGTCTTCGGTTTATTATAAAATCCCGGCATTGCAGGTAACAGAGTAACGCCCAGCCTTGAAAGCTTAAGCATGTTCTCAAGGTGAATAGAATTTAAAGGGGTCTCCCGGGGAACCAGGATTAACTTTTTCTCCTCTTTAATACATACATCGGCACATCTGTGTATGAGGTTCATGGAAATACCCTGGGCAATGGCTCCAAGGGTCCCCATGCTGCATGGAACAATTATCATCCCCTCTGTAAGAAATGACCCGCTCGCGATCCTGGCTGAAAAATCCTTGTAGTCGTAAAGGGTTACCAATTCATGCAACAAATCGTCTATTTTCAAGCCAAGCTCAAGAGATAGTATTTTTTCACCTGCATCCGATACTATCAGATGAACACGCACCCGGCTCGCCGCAAATACATCCAGCAAGCGTTTTGCGTAGATCGCTCCGCTTGCCCCAGTTATTGCCATCATCAGATGGCGTTCTGGGACGCTGTTAGCCGAACCGGAAGACATCATTCTCACTCTGCCAGATCAAGGTATCTCTGGTAAGCCTCGGTACCACTCAGGCCTTCGTGAACAATGGAACACACGGCTTTAAGGAAAGAAACAGGGGACCTGTCCTGGAAGACATTCCTGCCGATTGCCACTCCTCTGGCTCCCGCTCCAATCCAACCAGACACTCTCTCCAGAAATTCCCGGACATCCTTAACTTTTCCACCACCTGCAATAACAATGGGTACCGGGCAATATGAGGCAAGCTGCTCCAGAACTTCCAAATCTTTGGGAGCAGCTGTCTTAATGACATCGGCACCAAGTTCCCAGGCCACTCTGACGGCATGAGCAATCGCTTTATCTGAAACGGGTTGCTCCACATTAAGCCCCCGCACATACACCATAACCAACAAAGGCATCAACCAGCGCCTGCACTCCTCACCCACGGCTCCCAGATCTTCCAACATCGCGTGTTCGTTTTCATTGCCAAGGTTTATGTGCACGGAAACACCGTCGGCCCCCAGGCGTATAGCTTCTTCTATGCTACCAACTATCACCT
>QMLL01000464.1 GCA_003646715.1 Deltaproteobacteria bacterium | reverse complement strand
TTTCGCAGGATATCAAGACCTCACCGCATTTGTTTGCTGGGACCGTGTTGAATACTCCAGGAGAAATATGGCGAGTGTGGATAGCTTACGGCGATTTATTGCTAGCCTCGCAAGATGATACAGTAGCTCATAAAGCCTTTGAATCGGCTATCTCCCTTGCTCCATCACAGTCAGAATGCAGACAGCTTATTGCCCAATGTTATCAAAAAAGGTCTATGTGGGAGAAGGCAATAAGTATTTATGAAGAAGACACCTGCCAAAAAAACTCTCCTTCTGTCCTTGCGGGTCTCGCGCTTTGTTATAAGAAATTGGGAAACAAAGAAAGGGCATTATTTTTCTACAAGAAACTACTGGAAGTAGATCCTTTATCAATAGAAGGAATGGTCAACTTAGGCGATATCCTTTATGAACAAGGCAGATTTGACGAGGCGTTAAAATATTTTGACAGAGTTCTGGATCAAAAACCCGTGATGGTTCAATGTGCCCTTAAGGCCTCTAGGATTTGTGCTCAATATCAAAAATTGAATCGTGTCTCATCATATGCTGAATTGATTACAAAGGCTCTCAGCATGAATCTCAATGTCCAACAGACAAAGCCTGAAACTTTAGCCAATGTATACCTTATCATTGGTCATGAATTTGACAAACTTGGAAGAGAAGACCTATTTAAGAATGCAATAGAAACCGCTCTTATTCTTCATCCAAATCTTTTATCTTAGGCAATAAACTCTCAACTCATCAAGATACACAAATGGTCCAACCTTCTGTTTCTCTTGTTATGATAGTAAAGGATGAGGAAGAAATGCTTCCTCGATGTCTGTCAAGTGTCAAGGAATTCGTTGATGAGATTGTTGTGGTTGACACTGGATCGACCGACTCAACTCCTGAAATAGCCCGGTCTTTCGGAGCGAAGGTTTATTTTCATCCTTGGGAAGACAATTTCAGTAAGCACCGGAACCAGTCTATTAGCTATGCAACAGGAGACTGGTTCTTGGTCATGGATGCTGATGAAGAAATACTACCAGAGACGGGGCACCTTATTAGAAAAGCCATACGCGAAGTCGATTTTGACAGCATAATGTTTTATGTGATCAGCCTGTATGCCGGGGGTAGAAAAGCTTTCCATACTCAGCAAAGACTTTTTAAAAATCATCAGGGAATACATTATGAGGGGAGAATACACAACAAGATCATCGGTGTTAAATCAACCTGCATTTACCCTATACATATCCTACACCACGGTTACAACGTTTCTCAAGAAAAGGCCAGATCTAAACATGAACGGAGGATAAGGATACTCAATAAGGAATTGGAATCCTCTCCTGAAAATCCTCGCATTTACCATTACTTATCAGCGGCTTATATGGCGGTACCGGATTATGGAGAATCTTTGGATAAGGCATTAAAGGCTTTGGACCTAGCGGAAAAGGCTGGTAAGATATCAGACCCATTTTTTGCCTGGACATTCTATATTGCAGTAAATTCTTTATGCGAATTAAATCGCCAGGAAGAGGCTGAAAGAATCTGTAAAAAAGGTTTGGTCCTTTTCCCGGACGATCCTGATCTTAACTTTCTTCTAAATCGAATATTTTTTGAAACAAGGCGTTTTAAAGAGCTTCGAATGGCAGGTAAAAGCTACCTTTCTTTGTATTTTAGCCTAAGAGACCTAAAGAGAATTCAAAAGCCCATTCATTGGGTTACGTTTGACCTCTCATGGAAGGTTCCTTGGTTCCTCGCAATGTCGTTGTCCGAATCAACAGATGCTAGGCAACGAAACTCACTATTGAAACAGGCAGCCCAGATGGCAGGGAATTGGGGCGACATTTACCATGCCACTGCCAGGTACAAGATGGCACAAGGTAGGTATTTATCTGCTGAAAGAGATTTGATCAAGGCATTGGAGAGAAAGTCCAATGATTTAGGAATAATCTATAGCCTGCTGGAGGTGTATATACACCTCGGCGATGAGGTCAAGGAAATAGAAACCTGGGAAAAATTGCTATTGCTCTCCCACGAGTCTAGACAAAGGGCCCCTCAAGAGATAAGAAGAGCGCTTTCCCAAGGCAGGACAAATGATGCGCAGAAGCTACTATTAGCTTTAGTGCGCGCCTGTCCAACTCACGGCTCGGTTCCCGAGGTGATTGTTGAATATCTGGAACACTCCAGTGACATACTAAATCACAACGAAGTATGGCACACTGCAATTAAAACCAATAATAGAATCAAGCAGGCTATTCTTGACAAAGGATTCTATTTTCTTTCTAGCGGAAATCTTGAAAAGTCGACACAGATATTTAGAAAAATTATTGCCGCTGATCCATCCGAGCCCGCAGCTCGTTTGGGCATGGCGGTAGTCTTATGGATAGATGGGGACGTGGAATCAATGGCAAAGGAGTTGGATAACTTATTGGATATTATGAACTTTCCGATCGACAAAGAAATAACTTCTCTTGAAGAACTACGAACTCTGTTTGCCATCATTGCGGAATTGTTCTACGAGCATGGGGATAAAAAAGCAGCCACATTTGCATCTCAACTCGCATCTAGATTGAGCTGCTGCACCAACTCTTCTCATATCCCTTGATCTCTTCATCCCACCTTTGAAAAAAATCTAAAGAAGAATTCTAAACCAACCGATATCTACTCCGGAAGGTTTTTAACCGATGTTAAAATGAAAGGGGGGATGAAACAAAAGCAAAGTCATTGTGAGTCACTTAACGAAGCACTATTTATGGGCAGGGAAGCCCACTTCAATGCGAACCCTTGTCAGGGTCGAAAACAAACTTCATTTCAAGGAGGAAAAAAATGGGACTTAGAATTCAAAATAACATTGCTGCATTAAATGCACATAGGCAT
>QMLL01000463.1 GCA_003646715.1 Deltaproteobacteria bacterium | reverse complement strand
GGTTTGTTGTAGCTCATCGCAAGAATCATTACTCCGCTTTGATATATTTTCCGGTACGGCAACACAACGAGATCTGATGCTGCGAAATAAAAACTTATTTCGTTGTGGGGAATGAAGCATATTTTTTCTATACAATTTTTATGGATTTCAGTGCGATTAATCATTTCCCTGTATATCTGGTAATCTATTTTCCATGGGCGTCCTGCAATCAGTAATTTTGCTTCCGGGTATTTATTGAGCACCATTGGCATGGCTTCAATAAGTAAATCGAGCCCTTTGACTTTTTTTATATGCCCAAAGAAAAGGAGTATTTTTGCATTATCGGGTATGTTAAGTTTTTTTCTTGCCTTACTTCGGGATGGGATGGAATTGATCAATGGTATGTAATTACCATGAGGAATAATGGAAATTTTTCCCTCGGCGACATTAAATTTCCCCTTTATTGTATCTCTGCTCCACTTATTGTGTACGATGATTTTATCCGCAATCCTGTAGCACAGGGATGGAAAAATTCGAGTCTTGATATTTTCATCGAGGCTCTCTATGTCATGAGCTGTGACGACACAATCCATGCGTAGCATTTTTGCCAGGAGAATATTGAACGCTTCGAGCGGACCGGGGGTAAAGAGGTGAAAGTGACATATTCGGGTTTTCGAGAATTTGGATTCCAGAAGTGAAAGTGCGGTTGCAAAAATGTATTTTAGTCCTCTTAAGATCCTGGACTTATTTCCATATACGTTTTTGTAGGTATACTTTATCTGAAAGGGTTCATTAAGATCTTTTGTCACCACAGACCCTGATGTATAAAGGGTAACGTCAACCCCTTTCTTTGCAAGTGCGAAGCAAAGGCAGGTATTGTAATAATCCATTCCCCCGTGACTTCCCAAAGGCTCAATGATCGAAACTCTAAGTTTGTGATAACGTGTATTTTTAGACATCATATCCAAGTGACCGCATTGTATCAGTAAAAAGTGATTTCAATATAGGGTTAATCTTGAAATAATCCTTGTAATAAGTGGGTTGTAACACTTTTGACGCATACGTTAATAGCTTATTATCTTGGCAAAGTTCACAAAATCTGAGTAATTGTGATAGCTCTGTATTGGGTTCTTGAACCAGTTTTTCGTATTTCAAAAAGTAAAATGAAGCTTCATGGTTGCGAAGCTGTTGCAACCCTGTTCTCATTGTAGCAATCCATTCGACTACGGCCCAATCGGACGGGGATTCAAATTTTTGAATTTCTTCAAGAAGGTTGGAAAAATACGTATCTTTACATATGACGTCTTCGATTAACAAATGCCATTTTTTCCCGTCAACTCCCCACCAATCGTGTTTCTTATTTCCCTTTGACACGCTTTTGGCCGAAGACCATGCGACTATCGATCTACATGTGGCAAGTCCGTTCCTGACAATGAATATGAACTTTGCGTCAGGGAAAATCTCCTTTACGAAAGGTACCCTGAAGATTAGTTCGGGATACTTGTCAAGAAGTCGGCGTGTCCTTGTAATTAATAGGAACGTATTGAAAATCCTGTGAGCGGCCTCTCTTACCCGGTCGGTAACGTCGCTTCTATACAAGAAATACCTGCCATGCCTGTCTGTATAGTTACCGAAAACATCTTCTTCAGCGAAAATAGTGTGCCAGATGGCCTTGGGCTCATTAAGAAACCCTATTTCCGGGTGTAGCGAAAGAATTTTCCCCAGTATGGTTGTTCCACTTCTGCCACATCCGACAATAAATATTGGCTTATGTACTTTTTTGGTTAGCGGCATATGCTTTAAAATTTTCAAGTGGAACAACACTAGAGGATTAATCCATCTTCCCCTTGTTGTAATAGGCCTGCCTTCAAAGAGAAGATAGCTAACAAGTCTTGTAATCGCTTTGTAAGGACGTGTTCGTATGTATTCGTAATCAAGTTGTGCTATCATCTATGGCTTGTGATCTCCAAACAATTGAGCATGGCTTAGATTTTGCTGGGCACTTTATCCCTTGATAAAGATTTGATCAGGTTAATCAACTTATTTTTTCTCTGTAAGTTTAAACACAAACTTATCGCTGCCTTAGGGAATAACATCAAAAGGTATGCCAATATTCTTGTTGGTGAGGCATCAATGGCTTCTGTGTGGTACGAGTAATTTTTCATCTTTCTTTCTGCAATTGCCTGACAGAAGTAGATTTCGGCATCATTCAAACCTCCTTGTTTCCACTTGCCCACCGCTTCAGAATTAAGCCCCTTACTTTCCCAGGAATCAGCTTTGTGTGATGACCCGACGAAAGGAACCTTCAGCATTTCTGGTTGATACTCGATTTGGAGAAAGGAACATAATTCTTGCACCGTGTGAAAAGGGTTTAAGATCAGATCTTCAAACCGTATCGCATATACCCTCTCGTGCGACTGATAACGCTCGTAAGCAGAAATGGCTGACAGCCATAGCTTTGATATTGTTACCGGGTGGTAGTTGGCCCACGATCTGAAAACTTCGCTGTATGGGATGTCCGCTGCACCCAAAAATTTTCGTTTCCATTTCCTTTTTTGAGAAAATAATACATCCCTAGGATCTCTTATCATGTTTACAACACGGGCAGAGGGCAAAGAATTCAATATTGTGTCCAGATAATGAATGTTTCCGGGTGTGTGGTCACAAGGGAGCTTTTTTGAGGCTCTTGAACATTCGTAGTGGAGAAAAAAAACAAAGATATCAAGCTGAGTCCAGTTGTCATAATTGGTTTCTTTAAGGAGTGATAATGCCTCGTTGAGATAATCGAGTGTTGTTCCCCTGCTGAAAAAGCCGTCTCTTTGAATGGCAAAAAGGCGAGCTAGCAATCTTGAAGCGGCGGCAGTCGAGAGATATGGTG
>QMLL01000462.1 GCA_003646715.1 Deltaproteobacteria bacterium | reverse complement strand
GCTCCGACCATGATGTTGTAGCAGGGATCTGTGATGTAATCCCACCGGTAGCCTAGCTCGTCTCTCCAGCAGGAGTTTATTTGCATGATCCCGTAGTCGTATGAGCCGTTCTTGTTCCTGTTTATGGCCTCGGTCCTAAGGCTGCTCTCAGTCATCGCTATGGCCTTGAGCAGCCCAGGGCTAATTCCATATCTCCGGGAAGCCTCGTTGAAACAGCTATCCAGGGTACTGGACGAGGCAAATGCCAGGGCTTCCGTCACGATATGAAGAAAGATTATTGTGACTATGGCCGCTTTCACGATGACCCTCTCAGTGCTATCTGCTCCATCTTCGAGCGTATTAGTATCTTTGAAAAAGGCTCATTCATCCCCTCCAGTTCTTCTCCGAGCTCGGCGATTGCCTGTCTCATTAGCTCTTGCTGTTCTGATTCGGAGAGTCCCCTGATGTAGTCCCTCACTTGTCGCAGTTTGTTGATTTCCTGTTCCTCCTTTTTCGCTTTCTTCGCCTGTTCCAGGAGGCGCTTTCTTTTTGCCTCTTCGTCTTCCTGGAGTTCCAGGCCCCAGTCGTTTTCGATGGCACTCACGAGGAAGGCACGGTAGTTTTTCTTGCAATGAGAGTTTGTGTACTTGATGTTCCTCAAAACGTATTGAGTCCCATATTTTTTGTGCGCATATTCGATAGTGTTCCTGATCGTCACTTTGGCTCGGTGTTCATGAGGCACAAGCTCAAGGAGCTCTTGAATGTCTGATGTCACATGATCCCGAACGGGAACGCCGTGAGGATTGACGATTGTGATGCGGTCGTTGTCTTGTTTATCAGAGATCGCCACTCGGTCTTTCATAAGTTTTTTGAAGTGCAGTATTGCTTTCCCTCGGCCGTAAGGTTCTACGGTCATCGGTACTGTCATTTCTGTGTGCTTGTTTATCTGGTCAAGGGCTTTTTTTAGCCGTTCAATGATATGGGACAGGTAGACCTTTGCCATAGGTATTTTGCCGGCAAGCTTGTGTGCGTCGATGCTCCACTCGTCCCTATACATGAAATTTTTAAGCAGGATCTCGTAGAGGCGCATTGCCAGGGGAAGTTTTAATCTGCGGAGGATATTGAGGTCCAAAAGCTTACTGAAGTTGGAATAACGGACTTTTTCAAGGAAGAATTTGTTGAGATCTATCTCAAGATGGTGAGATGGCTTTTGAAGATACCAGTCGTTTATTACGTTGAACTGGAGCTTTCGGTACTCCCTGCCATCGTAGAATGTCCCATGAAATGAAAGTGTAACGTTTATCCACCGCTCAAGTGCGTTTTGGAGCCTGAGCGCATTAGTCTTTCCCGGTGAAACTCCACATGCCTTCATGGTACCCCATTGGCTTACAACAATGTGTTGAGCCCACGAGTTCTTCTGTGATTCCATCAGGAAATAGCTGAGGTAAAGTGCATCGATTCTCACAGGTGGCTTGTATCCTGCCCTGTAGGTAAAACCATCCCGGTCCTTCCAGATGAATCCTTCAGGAAGTCGCTCACTTTGAAACCACAGGGGATATTCGAGAAAATTTAAGTCCTGTTTTAAGAGCTTTTTTCGTGACATTGTTTTTGTCCGTTTGATCCACCTTGGTTACTTTGTTCCGGTTTACGCACAATTTCCTTCTCACGAAAAACACACCCCTCTAAAAATAAAATTAGTTTCATCTCCATTCTTCCCCTGTAGCTGCTCCGCCGGTACCTTTTTCATTTCCCATTATGGCTATAGACTCAAAATCTGAATCGGCAATGCGGGTTATATACCTAGGGCACCTGCATGGTTTTTGGGGACAGAAAGCATGGTTTACTGGGACAGAAGGCATGGTTCGCCAGGACAAAAAGCATGGTTTACTAGGACAGTGGGCATGGTTCATTGGGACAAAAGGCATGGTTTATCAGGACAGAAAACATGGTTCACTGGGACAGAAAACTGCTGCAGATGTAGATTCCATGAGGCAATGCGCGCCCTATGAAATATATTGAAATATATTTGAAATATAAACGACGACGACAACTAAGTATATACTTAAATATTAACTCCCTTGTATAATACCAACTACGTACTAAACTAGAAAATGAGAGGGGAAGGGGAAACCCCCTCCCCCCCTTACCCCCTATCCCGTCGTCGTCGTTTTTTGAAAAAGTTTCTACTTTTTGAGTGGGGATCTTATTCTCGGTTAACGTACCAAAATATCGTTCACAGATCATGTTATTGGTATATGTTTTACAATATTTGTTATTTGTTATTTGTTCTAATTGTTTTGGGATATTGGTATATATCGAGCAACTTTAAAATGGCGAAAAGAAGACTTACAAAGTTAGACAGGTATCTTGAGAGCCGGATCTGGAATGCTAAGCTCAAGAATCCTCACAAAGTAATTTCAACTGAAACTCTCATAGAAGAGCTTACGAGGTACTATGGCCTGAAAGGTGGAAACAGACTAAAAGTAGAGCTCAGAAAAATGGTCAAACTCGCACGACGCAGAGTCTATAGAAAGCGTGCTCTTCTAACGAAAAACATAAAAACATGGGCACAAGAACTCGATGTTCCCGAATGGTTGGTTGAAAGATGGGTAAAAAATAGTCTATTGGACAAGAAAAATATTGATGCCGTTATCCACATACTCAAGGATTACCGTGGGTTCCTGTCCGATACTTGACCACGTCCCTAGTATTTTTTGTCTCCGTTAGCCCTGACCCGAGTATTTGAGGTGTTTCCAAGAAATTGTCCCTCGATCAAGGTGTTGAAAAATAGGGAGGCTCAGAGAAATCGATTTTGGAATCGAAGAGAAATTTTCCCAGTTCTCCTAAAAAATCTTTACTCGCCATCCGCAAAATTTCTG
>QMLL01000461.1 GCA_003646715.1 Deltaproteobacteria bacterium | reverse complement strand
CTGGCGGCGTTTTTCCGGGTCACTCAAAACAGCGTAAGCTTCGTTTATTTCTTTGAATCGCTCTTCAGCTTGCGGATTACCTTTATTTCTGTCCGGATGATATTTGAGTGCAAGTCGCCTGTAAGCTTTTTTTATCTCTTCCTGGCTGGCATTCCTCGAGACACCCAGAATGGAATAGTAGTCTTTACCACCCATGGCAATTACACACCTGTTCCTCGACTTGCTTAAGTATTTTTATCAATTTGTCGCTTAAAAATTATGTACTCTCTGCCTTATTGTCAACCGCCCACTATCGTTAGCTTGTATAACGGTTTATCTGAGCATCTTTATTGCACAATATTCCCCGCACATGGTACAGACGTCCTCTTCCTGTGGAGGCCTCTGTTCCCTGTATTCTCTGGCTTTTGCCGGGTCAATGGCAAGCTGTATCTGTTTTTCCCAGTCAAGTGCCTTCCTGGCCCGTGCCATTTCCAGATCCCACTCCCAGCTGCTTTTGATTCCCTTGGCAATATCCGCGGCATGGGCAGCAATCCTGGCAGCAATAACACCATCACGCACGTGTTCAACCGTTGGCAAGCAAAGGTGCTCGGCCGGAGTCACGTAGCAAAGAAAATCAGCTCCGTATGAAGCCGCAAGCGCACCGCCAATGGCTGAAACAATATGGTCATAGCCAGGAGCAATATCCGTTACCACGGGACCAAGAACGTAAAACGGGGCCTCGTTACAGAGGTATTTTTCCAGTTCGATGTTTGTTTTTATCTGGTTTATGGGAACATGGCCGGGGCCCTCGACCATCACCTGAACTCCGGCCTCTTGAGCTCGCTTAACCAATTCCCCGATAATTATCAGTTCCTGTATTTGTCCTCTGTCTGTCGCATCGGCCAGGCAACCCGGACGAATGCCGTCTCCTAGGCTCAGTGTCATGTCGTATTTCAGAGCAATTTCCAATAACCTATCATATTGTTCGAATAACGGGTTTTCCTGCTTGTTGTAGCGCATCCACGCTATCAGGAACGCTCCACCGCGGCTGACCACGCCGAGTTCCCTGCCTTCACGTTCAAGCCTTCCCCACGTTTCCTGAGTAACGCCGCAATGAACGGTGATGAAATCAACTCCGTCTTTGCCGTGCTTTTCTATCACTTCGAAAAGATAATCGGGATCCATTTCAACTACCGGAACCCCTTTTCTCTTGGATTCAATGGCTGCCTGATATATCGGAACAGTACCGAGGGGTACGGGGCAATTACCGATAATGGTTTTTCTAATTTCATCCAGATTTCCACCGGTGCTGAGATCCATCACCGTGTCTGTTTTAACCTCAAGGGCTACCCGGAGTTTTTCAAGCTCTTCTTCACTGTCCACCAGGTCCGAAGAAGTCCCGAGGTTAGTATTCACCTTCGTCTTCAGCTTCTTACCTATCCCTGTGGGTTTGCAATCCTGATGATTTATATTTTTCGGAATTATTACCTTTCCAGTTTTAATCAACTCCGCCAGTTCTTCCACGGAGATTTCTTCTTCCCTGGCAACATATTTCATTTCTTCGGTAATAATTCCTTTTTTTGCTGCTTCGAGTTGAGTCATCTTTCTTGACCTCGCTTAATCTTTCTTGAGCTTTTCTAAAATTTCCTTGGCGGCTTTTTCTCCTGACAAGAGCATGCCGCCAAAAATGGGTCCCATTCTGTGTGTACCGTGCGCAGCCGTAGCTGCCATTCCAATAAGGTAGAGGCCGGGATACACTTCCCCCGTCTTTCTGGGAACTTCTTGCTCCGCAGGATCTGCCCACATGGAACGTTCACCTGCAACCTTTCCTGTTGGCGTATTGAGTCTCTTGTTAAGTTTATCCTGCACAATTCTGGCCACGGTTGCGTCATGACCTGTTCCATCAATCACGAATTTTGCTCCCACAGTAATCGGGTCTACGTGAAGCCCGGACATTTCCACTGGACTCCAGTTAATAACCAGACCGCATACTCTCTCGTCGCTTCCTTCTACTTTAACATCTACAACTGTAATAGAGTTAAAAATTTTTGCTCCTGCTTCGAGGCAGCGTAGACCAAGAGAACAGGCCAGTTCCACGGAATCAACCATGTAATATCCCGGTTCTTTGTAAGGTTTGTGGCGTATATTCATTTCGTCAAGAACTCTTTTGGCGTCTTCCTGGACAACCACTTCTGAAAACATTACTCCACCGCCCCAGATTCCTCCGCCGATGGAAAGTCTTCTTTCATAGATGGCAACTTTTGCTCCTGCCTTTGCAAGATAATAAGCACAGGTGAGACCCGCTGGCCCTGCGCCTACAATGGCTACATCACTTTTGGAGTATTCAAGGAATTTTTCAGTGTAGGTTTCAATTATTGCCCTGGTTACAATCAGTTCATCAAGTCCCATAATTTACTCCTTCGCGTTTTGAGTTAACTATTTTTAGAATATGCACATATGCTAAATTAACATTGAAAGTTATCTTGATAGATGTTTACGACGAAAAAATCAATACTTTTTCATTGTAAACCGGGACGTCATTTATATTATAAACAATTGGTGATATTTTTCGATAATAGAGGGAACTGGTAGGGAAATTAAAGGAGGTGAAAGTAAGTGGTTGAAGCAGAAGGGAAAAAGCTGGATTTTTTGCCCGAATCGGCGATTGAGAGCGAAGTGCTGGAAACATTCCCGTACGAGGGCGTAAAGCAATTAATTCATTACAGGACCGAAGAATTTTCTGCTGTTTGTCCGTTTTCCGGTCTGCCCGATATTGCCAGGGTTGATATTCACTATATACCGAAGGATAGGTGCCTGGAGCTGAAATCTCTAAAGTATTATTTCGTGTCTTATCGGAACGTGGGGATCTACCAGGAACATGCAACGG